>NZ_SCMW01000004.1:0-159792 GCF_005502845.1 Brevibacterium sp. 2SA
ACCCGTGCGGGACGGGCGCGCAGGAGATGAGCGCTCATGCCAGACTCCTCACTTCGCTGGAATGGCTCGCCGATTCGGGCTTGAGCCAGGTCACGTCGATGTCGACCTGCCGGACGGTCACGCCCGTGAGCGATTCCACCTCGGTGCTCAGCTGCTGCCGAACGGTTTCGGTGGTCGCGGAGATCGGCAGCGGGTAGGCCAGTCCGAGCTTCACATCGAGGGTGCAGCTACGGCCTGAGAGCGTGACGTCGACGCTCGGTCGGGTGTCGAGACTCGAGTTCCCGCCGATGCCGAGGAAGCCCGACGTCGAGCCGCCGACCCCGGGGAGGCCCTTGAGGATCTCCGAGGCGGTCTTCTCGATGACTCGGTCGGCGATCGTGAGGCTACCGCGTGATGCAGCCACAGCGATCACCTCCGCGTCGTCGAACGTGAGCTCAGGGCTCCGAGGTCGAGTCGGCCGTCGAGGACCAAGCCGATCGTGAGACCGAGTCCGCCGCAGATCGCGACGACGAGGAATGCGACGAATCCTCCGAAGTACGCGACGATGCCGAGGGTGAGTCCGACAAGCAGTCCGATGAGTGTTTTCGACATGGCAGTCCTTCCGCTGCGGTCGTGATGTCCCCGGGGCGAGTGCCGGGTGGGGCCGCGCCCCGGGGCATCAGCGACGAATGGATGTGTCAGGAGAGTTCGTTGGTGCTGTCGCTCTTCTTCTGATCGTCATCGTTGTCGTCGTCGGGGAGGTGGACGTCGGTGACGTCGATGTTGACCTCGACGACCTGGAGTCCGGTGCCCTGTTCGACGGCGCGGATGACGTTGCGACGGATCGCCTCGGCGACATCGACGATCGACGTGCCGTACTCGACGACGATCGTCAGGTCGATCGCGGTCTGCTTCTCGCCCTTCTCGACGGAGACTCCGCCGGAGACGTTGGTCTGCGAGCCGGGGATCCGATCGGTGAGGGTGTCGAAGGCGCGGCGTGCGGCGTTGCCCATGCCGAAGACGCCGGGGACCTCGCGAGCCGCGATGCCGGCAAGCTTGGCGACGACGTTCTCAGCGATCGTCGTGTTGCCCTTGTCGGTGACGAGGGGGCTGTTGATGTCCTGGCCAGCGTTCGCAGTCGACGCCGAGGTGGTGGAGGAAGTGGAGGAATCGGTGTTGGCAGGCATGATCGTTCATTCCCTTTCGTGTCGGATGTGCTGACACAGGTACAGACGGGGCTTCGCGGAGATCCTCACGCAGGTTGTTGAAATTTCTTTCGCTGGGTTTCTCCGCCGACCGGCGGGAGGTGGGTCGTCGGGATGCTCGGGGGTGCGGCGACGCGGACCGAAAAGTCTCGATCTGGTGAACATCGCGGCAACTAACCGACAAGGAGTGTTCCCATCGGCTCCTCTCACCTATCATCAGGAGCATGGCAAGAGGAGATGATCGATTGGACATCGTGACACTCGTCGTGCGGGCGCGTGAAGGCGATGTCGATGCCTTCGCCTCCCTCGTCGATCGGTACGAGACGAAGCTGCTGCGGTTCTGCATGCGCACCCTCGGTGACCGGCAGGACGCCGAGGACGTCGTGCAGGACACGTTCGTCCAGGCCTGGAAGTCGCTCAACGCACTCGCCTCGCCCGAAGCCTTCGGGACCTGGCTCTACCGCATGGCCTCGAACCGGTGCACCGATGTCCTCCGCAAGCGCGTCAGTCGCCCCTCCGACCCGTTCGACCCCGAGGACTTCGGCGCGCACGCCGACGATCGCGCCTCGGTCGAGAAGCGCGTCGAGGCCCGCAGTGCGCTCGAGCGGTTCGCCCAGGTGTTCTCGACGCTGTCGTCGGAGCAGCGGGTGACGTGGGTGCTCTGCCAGATGGAGGGCCTGAGCTACGCTGAGGTCGCTGACACCTTGGGCATCACGGAAGGCAGCGTGCGCGGTCGCATCCACCGCGCCCGGGCCGCCATCGTCGAAGGGATGAAGGGATGGACATGAGTGATGATCGCCGGCGCGCCGATGGTGAGCGCGCCGCACCTGACCTCGACGCGCAGCTGCGCGACGTCATCGACGATTACATGGGTCACTTCGTTCCCGACCCCGAACAGACCGCGGGCATCCGCGAGCGCATCCTCCACCTCGTCCGCAACGACCTCTACCGGGGGCCGTCGACGAAGCTGCGCACCGACGAGGGGCATGAGTACTCGATCGCGTCGACGGCTGTGCGCGCGATCGTCCGCGACGCCGTCGACACGGTCGACGGCATCCGCGCCCGCAGTGTGAGGATCGTGTCCGCCGGAGAGCCCTACGGCAGCGCCGCCGAAGTGGCGCTGACCGTGACGATGCGCGCGGACACCCATGTCGTCACATCAGCAGACGAGATCAGGACTGCGGTCTCCGAGGCGCTCGTGCGCGAGCTCGGGGTGCCCGCTTCCCGGATCGATATCGAAGTCGAGGATGCCTATGTCGAATGAGCCCATGTCGCCCGAGAACAAGCGCGAGACCGAAGCCGAGACCCCCACGCCGCTCGAGGTCAGCCACGAGTCGGTCCTCGAACCCGAACTCGTCCACGACGATCAGCCCTCAGCCCCGCTGCCGGTCGCACACTCGTCGGCTGCGACCGGTGCCGCGGCGAAGTCGGGCGGTGCTGCGGCGAAGTCGACCGGCGGTGCGGCGCAGTCGACCGACGGTGCGGTTGCGAACGGTGCCGCGGCTGCGACCGGTGCCGCGGAGAAGTCGACCGACGGTGCGGCGAGGTCAGGGGCCGCCGACTCGGGGCGCGAGAAGAAGGCCGCGCCGACGCCGAGCGGCACGGGCCGCGCGACCGGCAGCCACGGGACCAGTGCCGGCGACGGATCCGCCGACGGGGACACTGCCCTGACCGGGGACGCGGCTGTCGACAGTGTCTCGGCAGACGAATCCGTGCAGGTGGTCAGCCCGCTCACCCACACCGCGCAGGAGCTCTCACGCTCGGTCTCCCACATCCCCGGCGTCGCCTCGCTCGCCCCGGGCATGAAGGACCTCGTCGTCAGCGCGACGGCGAAGGTGCTGCGGCGCGCCGGCGGTGAACCGACGGGCATCGACCTCACCCAGTCCGACGACGGGTATCGGGTGCGCATCGACGCCCACTTCGACGACTCACGGTCCGTGGCCGCCGTCGTCGACGACATCTTCGCCGCCGTCGACCGTGAGGTCGGAGAACCGGTCGAGATCGACCTCCGCGTCATCAGCCGGGGCGCGGCGAGCTGAGCGGCCCTGCCACAACCTCGGTGAAGCCTGACCGCGGCGGAGGGTGCCACCGAGGCGGCTCAGCGTGCCATCACCGCCTAGACTGAGGGCATGACCGACAGCGCTGACTCCCGCCGCCAACTCCTCGACCTCATCGACGAACTCGCCGTCGTCCGCGGTCGGGTCACCCTCTCCTCGGGCCGCGAGGCCGACTACTACCTCGATCTGCGCCGGGTCACCCTCGACCACCGCTCGGCCCCGCTCATCGGCGACGTCGTCCTCGACCTCCTCGAGGCCGAGGGCCTGCTCGACTCCATCGACGCCGTGGGCGGACTGACGATGGGTGCCGATCCCGTCGGCACTGCCGTCATGCACCGCTCCGTCGTCCGCGGCACCCCCGTCGACTCGTTCGTCGTCCGCAAGGAGGCGAAGAAGCACGGGATGTCCCGTCGCGTCGAGGGTCCCGATGTCGCCGGCAAGCGCGTCATCGCCGTCGAGGACACCTCGACAACGGGCGGTTCCGTGCTCACCGCCGTCGAGGCGCTGAAGGAGGCCGGCGCCGAGGTGGTCGCCGTGGCCGTCGTCATGGATCGTGACACGGGGGCGAAGGAGAAGGTCGAAGCCACCGGGATCCCCTATCTCACGGCGCTGACGACGAAGGACCTCGGGCTCGACTGAGCTCGCGACCACCAGCTGGGACTCGACTGTCAATTCCGTTGAAATCCCGGACCTGGTTTGAATCGCCCTGCGCGATTCACCACGATAGATGAGAAACTCTCAAGGGCCGTGGCTGCAAACGGCGCCCGTTGGACAACGTAAGGATCGCGTGTGCTCACACTGAAAGGGATTTCCCTGCGCAAGGGGAAGCGGACATATCTGGATGAGGTGAGCTTCACCGCCGAGCCGGGTCGGATCACCGCCATCGTCGGAACCCGATCGGCAGGCCGCACCGAACTCGTGCGCGTCATCATGGGCCTCATCACCGCTGATGAGGGCACCGTCGAACTCGAGGGCTACGAACTCGACTTCGGCGACCGGCAGAACTTCGGCTACCTGCCCGGTGAGCGCGGCGGCTACCCGAACATGCGCGTCATCGATCAGATCGTCTACCTCGCGCGCCTCCACGGCATCACCCTCGGCGCTGCCGAGCGCAATGCCCTGACCCTGCTCGGCCGGCTCGAACTCGCCGACCGCGGCTACGCCCCGCTGAAGAACCTCAGCGGCGCCGAGATCGCCCGCGTCGACATCGCAGCGACCCTGGCCGCCGACCCCGACGTCGTCGTCATCGACGACGCCTTCAACGGCCTCGACACGAAGTCGACCGAACTCGTCATGTCCCTGCTGCGGGCCCATGCCGCCTCGGGCGTGCCCGTCATCCTCGCCACCGACGACTGGGAGGCCGCGGAGAAGTTCGCCGACGACATCGTCGTGCTCAGCCAGGGCAAGGTCACCGCCGCCGGCAGTGTCGACGACCTCCTCGGCGAGCATCGCTACGAGGTCGCCCTCGCCGACGCCGAGGCGGCCGCGACGTCGCTGCGGGGACGCGCGGGCATCACGGAGATCGAGGTCATCGACACCGTCATCCGCTTCCGCAGCGACGATCCCGGCTCCGCTGCCGCGTCGGTGGCGACGCTGCGCAAGGTGGAGCGCTTCGAGCGGGTGCGCCCGACGTTGGCCGAGCAGTTCAAGGAGACTTTGTGATGGCACGCAAGGACGACGCGCGGGACGATCAGACGCCCGACGACGCGAAGAAGACGACGACCTCGAAGGGCACGGCCCCGACGAGCCTCGACGACCTCGGCGGAGTGACCGGCGTCTCGGCGTCCGGGAAGTCGGGTGCTGGGAAGGCCGGTGCAGGGAAGACCGCGGCCGGGAAGACCGCCGCCGGAAAGCCTGCCAGCGGGAAGGCCGGTGACGGGAAAGCCGCTGCCGGGAAAGCCGCTTCGGTGGATGCCGACGACCGCCTCGGCGAGGATTCCGCGGATTCGACGCTCGGTCTCGACGAGGTTCCCTACGAACTCGCCGAGGACACCCCCGACCCCGAGGATCTGCCCGAGACGGGACTCGTCTCGGAGTTCGTCGACGTCGGCAGGCGCCAGGCCTCGTGGCTCGTGTCGAACCGGGAGAGTTCGACGACGATGCGCAGTCCGTTCTTCCTCGTCACCGTCGCCGTCGTCGTCCTCGGCATCGTCGCCGTGATCGTCAGCGGGATCGTCCGCGACGCACAGGCGAGCTCGGGCACCCCGAGCATGGCGATGGTCGGAGTCGGCGAGCAGGCCGCGATGTACGAGCAGCAGCTCGGCGTCTCGATCACCGACGCCCCCGATGCGCAGGCGGCTGAGCAGCTCGTCCGGGACGGCACCGTCGACGCCGCGTTCATCCAGGACCCCTCGGGCCAGTCGCAGCCGACGATCATCGCCCTCGACAAGCAGCCCACGGCTCTCCTCGAGCGGCTCGCCCCGCAGACCGAGGCGACGCTGCTGCAGACCCCGGCCGTGCCCGAGGACGTCGCGGTCCCGCTGCTGTGGGGCATGGTCGTGTTCTCGCTCCTCGTCATCGCCACGCTCGGCACCGCGCTCTACCAGAACCTCCGGCTCGAGAAGCGCAACCGGATCACGGAGATCATCGCCGCGACGATTCCGCCGCGCGCCGCCGCCTCGGGGCGGGTGACGGGCATGCTCACGCTCGTCGTCATCCACCTTCTCGTGGCTGCCGTCGTCCTCGAGCTCGGTCTCTCGATCTCGGGTCAGACCTCGCTCGCGTTTGCGATGCTGCCGGGGCTCGGCTGGTTCGCGCTCACCCTGTTCTTCACAGCCTGGACGATCTTCGCCCTCCTCGTGTGGGCCTCGACGATCACCGGTGACAAGGCGCGCAAGACGATGGTCGCGATCATCGGCGTGCTCACCGTCGGCGGTGCGATGGCCCCGGTCATCGTCGGCGCCTCGGGAACGGTCGGCCGGGTCCTCGGCTGGGCTCCGTTCACCTCGCCGATCGGCATCGCCGACCGCTACTTCGCCGCCCAGCCGGCATGGTGGGAGGGCCTCGTGGCCGCCGCCATCGCCGCGGTGCTCGCCTTCATCATCCACGCGCTCGCCGGTGGTGCCTACGTCCGGTCGGTGCTCGCCGGCGGCGGACGCGGCGGCAAGACCGTGAAGATGAGCAAGCGGGCCAAGAAGGTCGCTGCGGCCAAGGACGCCGATGCGAAGGGCGCGGACGCGAAGGACTCGGACGCGAAGGATTCGGACGCGAAGGGCTCCGGCTCGAAGACGTCGGATGCGAAGGATTCGGACGACGCGGACGCGAAGGGATCGGCGTCGGCGACGAAGGACACGGACGACGCGGACGCGTCCGACGAGGTGACGGTCGAGGAGTCCGAGACCGTCACGGCCACCACCTCGGCGAAGGGGACCGCGTCTGCGAAGTCCACCGCCACGTCGAAGGGAACCACCTCGACGAAGGGAACCGCCTCGACGAAGGGAACCAGGGCCGCAGGCGCCCGGGACTCCGCGAAGGATGCCGACAGCGACGACGCGAAGTGACCGACGGTCACGAAGCACAGCAGGTGGGGGTCGGTCCGTGGACCGGCCCCTGGCCTGTCGGCGAGCACTACGATCCGGAGCTGCTCTCCGAGGGTGATCGGCGCAACGTCGTCGACAAGTACCGCTACTGGAGGCACGACGCGATCGTCGCCGACCTCGACACGGTGCGGCACGGATTCCACGTCGGCGTCGAGAACTGGCAGCACGACCTCAACATCGGGTCGGTCGTGCGCACGGCGAACGCCTTCAACGCCGCCGCCGTCCACATCGTCGGGCGCCGGCGCTGGAATCGGCGCGGAGCGATGGTCACCGACAGGTACCAGCACGTCATCCACCATCCCAGCGTCGACGACCTGCTGCAGTGGTGCACGGACAACGACGTGCCGCTCATCGGGGTCGACAACTTCCCGGACTCGGTGCCGCTGGAGACCTACGACCTGCCGCAGCGCTGCCTCCTCCTCTTCGGTCAGGAGGGGCCGGGGCTGAGCGAGGAGGCGCATCGGGCGAGCTCGGCGGTGCTCTCGATCGCGCAGTACGGCTCGACGCGGTCGATGAATGCCGCGGCGGCGGCAGCGATCACGATGCACGCGTGGGTGCGCCGCCACGTCTTCGACCAGCCCGTCGGGTAGGGGTTCTGCCGGCGGCGCATGACGAGTGCCTGCCCCTCCTCGCCATTGTGCGGAAGGTTGAGGGCGACCGCCCGAATTGTGCGGAAGATTGAGGGTGGAATCGGCGCCGGATTCGCCATGGGCGCGGCGCACAATCACCTCGGAGGCGGCGCAAAATCGTCACAGCACCTCGGAGGCGGCGCGGAATCGTCACAGCACCTCGGAGGCGGCGCGGAATCGTCACAGCCGGATACCGTACTGCGATCGGGGTGCGGCTCCCGCCCGCAGGTCAGGCCGGCAGTTCCGCCGCTCGGACCCGGCCCGGGCAGGCAGCCGACTCATCGTTCAGCCCAAGCTCGAATACGCGACGAGGCCGGGACCCACGACGAGGCAGAGACCCACGCGGTCGCCCAGTCTCAGCCCAAGCCCGGATACGCAACGGCGCCGGGAGACTCTGATGGTCTCCCGGCGCCTCATGCGGCCGAACCTGCGCCTGCCGGCCCGGACGACCGGACTGACCAGCCCCGTACCGGACCGACCAGCCCGGCAAGGACCAGTCCAGCTCGGACCAGCCCAGCTCGGACCAGCCCAGCCCAGCCCTTACCGACCCGCCCGGTCAGGACAGGTCTGCGGCGTGCGGTTCGATGAGTCCGCCGATCTGCGCGAGCTCCGCCGTGAGCGAATCCGCGTCGTCGAACGTCCGCGAGATCACCGTGAGGCGCTTCGCGTAGTGCCCGATCGGGTACTCCATCGTCATGCCGATGCCGCCGTGCATCTGGATCGACTCCTGCGCGACGTGCCGCGAGGTCGAATCGACGACGATCTTCGCCGCGATGACGTCGCGGTGCCGATCCTTCTCCGCGCCCTCGCCCTCGGCGGTGACCGCGAGGCGAGCGAAGAGCGCCATGCTGCGGGCGTACTCGAGATCCGCGTAGAGGTCGGCGGCCCGGTGCTGAAGGGCCTGGTTCGCGCCGATCGGCGCCCCGAACTGCTCACGCGTCTTGAGGTATTCGGCGGTCATCGTCAGCGAGGCCTCCATCGCGCCGACGGCCTCAGCCATGATCGCAGCGTTGCCGAGGTCGACGACCTCATCGAGCACGGCGCGGGCATCGGCCGCGTTGAGGCGCTGTGCCGGAGTGTCGGCGAAGCGCAGGCTCGCACTGCCGAGGCCATCGGCCTGGCGGTGGGCGACCCGCGTGAGACCCGCGGCGTCGGCGGCGACGAGGAAGAGCCCGAGCTCTCCGTTCTCGACGGCGGTGACGATGAAGTGGTCGGCGACGTCGCCGCCGAGCACACCGTTCTTCTCACCCGAGAGGGTGACGCCGTCTCCGGCCGCTGTCGCCGTCGTCGACGGCTGCGCCAGGGCATAGCGCTGACCCGGTTCGAGGGCGGCGACGGCGAGGAAGGTCTGCCCTTCGGCGACGCCGGGCAGGATCGCCTGCTTCTGCTCCTCGCTGCCGGCAAGGAGCACGGCGTTCGCGCCGAGGACGGCAGTGGCGACGAAGGGCTCGAGCACGAGAGAGCGGCCGAACGCCTCGAGGACGACAGCCACCTCGGCGAAGGTCATCTCCGCTCCGCCGTAGCCTTCGGGGATCGTCAGACCGGTCAGGCCCATCTCCGCGAACTGCTGCCACTTCTCACGCGAGATGCCCTCGTCGCTGGCGAGGATGGCATCGCGGGCGGCCGTGTCGTACTCGGTGCGCAGATACTTCCCCAGCGTGCTGGCGAGTTCCTGCTGAATGTCGTTGAGTTCAAGATCCATCGGTGTTCGTACCTTTCAGTGACCGAGTCAGAGACCGAGCAGGGCCTTCGAGATGATTCCCCGCTGCACCTCGGACGAACCGCCGTAGATGGTGACCTTGCGGGTGTTGAAGTAGGCGGGCAGCGCGTCGACGGCGCCGAGCGGCAGGTCGGTCAGACCCTCACCCTGGACGCGGTCGGTGACGAAGTCGAGGCCCTGCGGACCGAGCACATCGACGAGGATCTCACTGATGTCCTCCTGGAGCTGCGAGCCCTTGAGCTTGAGGACCGAGGAGCGCGGATCCGGCTTCTCGGAACCTGCGGCCTGCGTCGACAGGATGCGCAGCTGCGTCATCTCGAGGGCCGTGAGCTCGGCCTCCAGCCGCGTCAGGCGCGCCGAGAACAGGGGATCGTCGAGCAGCGTGCCGGTCGCCGTCTTCGTCACCGCGGCGTAGGCCTTGGCGCGGGCGAGATTGACCTTCGAGGCGCCGATGCGCGCGATGCCGGTGCGCTCGTTGCCGAGGAGGAACTTCGCGTACGTCCAGCCCTTGTTCTCCTCGCCGACGAGGTTCTCCACGGGCACCTCGACGTTGTCGAAGAAGACCTCGTTGACCTCGTGTCCGCCGTCGATGAGCTGGATCGGGCGCACGGTCACGCCGGGGGACTTCATGTCGATGAGGAGGAACGAGATGCCCGCCTGCTTCTTGACCTCGGGGTCGGTGCGCACGAGCATGAAGATCCAGTCACCGTACTGGCCCAGGGTCGTCCACGTCTTCTGACCGTTGACGATGTACTTGTCACCCGATCTCACCGCCGAGGTGGTGAGGGAGGCGAGGTCGGATCCGGCGTTGGGCTCGGAGAAGCCCTGCGACCACCAGATGTCGAGGTTCGCCGTGGCCGGGAGGAAGCGCTGCCCCAGCTCCTGCGACCCGAAGGTCGCGATGACCGGACCGACCATCGAGACGTTGAACGGCAGGGGCGCGGGAACGCTCGCCAGCTGCATCTCCTCGAGCCAGATGTGACGCTGCACGGGGGTCCAGTCCTGGCCGCCCCACTCGACGGGCCAGTGGGGCACCGCATAGCCGTTGGCGTTGAGGATGCGCTGCGAGGTGACCATGTCGTCCTTGGTCAGCTCCTGCCCGGTGGCGACCTTGAAGCGCAGCTCCTCAGGGATCTCCGTGCGGTAGAACTGACGCATCTGCTGCGCGAACTCGCGCTCTTCTGCGCTCAGAAGGGTGTCCATGAAAGCTCCTGATAGATCGTTCAGTAAGTTAGCTCCCATAGTACGGTCGCGTGAGGTCACTCACAAGTGGAGCAGCCCGCCCCGATGCCCGGGATGCGGGAAGCTCATTGCGTGCCATGGCATATGCGGTTATTGTGTCCCCACATCCCCAGCTTCGCGGTCGTCGACGGTCCACCCCACCGCAGACACCTGACCTGGAATCACGGCCACCCATGCCGCCGATGCCGAGTCGATCGCGAGGTACCCGGCCGAGAGCTGCGTCGGGCGAGCGAGACCTCGTCGGACCAGTGGATCGGTGACATCGAAAGAAGCGCGAATGTCGGTAACCGTCCCCTCACCCCAGGGCCGTGCATTCGGGTACGCCGACGAAGTCTCCGCACTTCGCCAGACCCTGGCCGATCCCGACCGCAGCGGGTGCCTCATCATCGGCCCCGCCGGCAGCGGACGGACGACCGTGATGAATCGCGCTCTCGAACAGCTCGAACGGGATGTCGCGATCTTCCGCCTGCGCGGATCCGATCTGCTGCGCGACCGCGCGCTCGGCATCCTCGAGATCCTCCTGTCCCAGGAGGGCGTCACCCGGGACATCGGACCCGGAGCCGCGCTCTCGGTCGTCGCCCGCGTCGTCGACCGCAGCCCCGGGGTGCCGATCGTACAGCTCGACAACGCCAACCTCGTCGACGTCGAGTCGATCTCCGTGCTCTGCCAGCTCGCCGACGCCCACCGCATCCGCCTCGTCGTCGGCGCCGAGTCGATCCGCCCGCCCGTCGATCTCATCGCGACGCTGTGGCTGGGAGGGTCGATGGTGCGCATCGACCTCGACGGCCTCGACGAGGGAGCGATCGCCGCCCTCCTCGAATCGCCCGGGGCGATCGACCGGTCGACCACCGAGGTGCTGCGGGACACCGGCGGCAATCCGCGGCTGGTCAACCAGCTCGTCTTCGGCCTCGACCAGACGCGCGCGCATGAGCGCATCCTGTGGAACATCCCGACCGAGCTGCGACCGATCCTCGAGATCATCGCAATGGTCGACGCGGCCCCCTACGAAGCCCTCGCCGAACTCTGCTCGGCCGAGGAGATCGACGACCTCGCCGACAAGGGACTCGTGACGATGGACCGCGGGCGCGGGTCCGGGGTGCGCCTGTCGGAGCGCGTCATCGCCGAGACGCTCAAGGCCCATGTCATGCCCGCCCACAGTCTCAGTCTCTTCAAGGTCTACGAGTCCGTCGTCGAGGTCGCCGCCCTGACCGGCCGCGCGCTCTTCGGCTACCTGCGCTGGGGGCTCAGCCTCGGCTTCGGCCAGGCCGAGGACACGGTGTTCACCGCGGTCGGCGCCGCGAACACCGAGGGGCGCTATTCCGATGCCGCGGACCTCATCACCGCCTCCCGGTGGGAGACGAGCCGCATCCTCCTCGAACTCGTCCGCGCCGACAAGGAGCGCGGCAACCTCGAGGAGGGGCGCCGGACCTTCGACCGTCTCGTCGCCCGACTCGCCGACGGCAGCTCCGACGGAGCGAGCACGCGCGGGGAGGACGTCACCGGCTCCGACGCCGATGACGCGAGCTATCTGTCGCGCCTGGCCTGCATGGACATCCGGCTCACCGACCCCAGGACGCCGGAGGACCTCGTCGTGCAGTGGGCGCGGGAGAGGCTGACGAGTCCCGCCGACACCGGCCGCCTCGACGTCACCCGGGCCCGGTTCGAACAGCGGGGCGGTCGTTTCGACGAGGGGATGCGGCTCGCCGAGGCGGTCTACCGCGATCACGCGTGCCTGACCCGACATCGCCTGCGGGCCTGCGCGATCATCGGCATCGGGCAGGTGACGAGAGGTCAGGTCGACCTCGGCCTGCGCTACATCGACCAGGCCGAGCTGATGTTCGGCCTCGCCGGGCTGACGAGCTACGAGGTCGAGGACGCCGCCCCGCAGATCTTCGTCGCCCGGTACCTCGCCGGGGACTGGGCAGGTGCCCGCCGCTCGGTGCGGCAGGCGCGGACCGGGGACCGGATGATCGACTTCGCCGGCGCCCTCGTCGACGCGCGCACCGGTCACCCCGCCCGCGCGCAGTCGACCCTGCACACGCTGCTCAGCCACTTCCAGGAGACCGACCTCATCGACATCACGCGGGTCGGCCACGCCGCCAAGCGCTACGTCGACGCCCAGCTCGGCCGGCTGTCGAACCCCGACGCCCTCCTCGACTCCACCTCCGCCGAGACCCGGCCCGACCAGTACTCGTGGTGGTCGGAGTTCGAGGCGCGGCTCTTCGACCTTCAGGCTCTCGCCGTCACCCGCCCCGACCCCGCGGCGGCCCGCCTGCACGCCCTCGGGGTCGAGGCCGCGGAGATCGGGGCGACGACGATGGCCGCCGGGGCGCTCATGGAGGCCGCCCGCCTCGGCCATGAGACGGCGGCCCATGCGCTCGCCGAGGTGGCCGACACCATCGACGGCGGCATCGGCGACCTCGCCCGGGCGACGGCCGAGGGGATCGGCGGCAGCGATCCCTCCGCCCTCCTCGACGCCGCCCGGCTCGCCCTCGAGTTCGGATCCGTCGTCGCGTGCGCCGAACTGGCCAAGCGGGCGCAGAAGCGGGCCGTCGAGGACGGCGACCGCACGGCGGCGCGGGAGGCGCGCATCCTCATCGGCAACAGCACCCGCACCGTGCGCTTCTCCACTCCGGGACCCAAACTCCACGCCGTGCTCACCGAGTTCGAGCGCAAGCTCGTCGACGGGGTGATGGCCGGACGCAGCAGCCACGACCTCGGCGAGCTCCACCATCTCTCCGCCCGGACGATCGAATGGCATCTCACCCGCATCTACCGCCGACTGCAGGTGGCGAACCGCCGGGAGCTGCGCGACGTCGTCGCCGCGTGGGGGGATGATCCGTGAGCGACGCCGTCGACACTGCGATCTTCGGGCGCGACCGCGAACTCGCCGAGATCGACGCCGCCCTGCGCGGCACTGAGGTCTCCGGGGTCGTCATCCAGGGCGAGCACGGAATGGGCAAGTCCCGGCTGGCCGCGCGGGTGCACGCCGACCGCGGCGGACAGGAGACCTGGATCCGCGGGGACCGGGTGCTCGAAGGGGTGCCGTTCGGGGCATTCGGGCTCCTCGTCGACCTCGACGGCGAGCCCGAGACGGTCCTCGCCCGCGTCGTCGCGGCGCTGACTGAGGGGCCGGGCACTCCCGTCGTCTTCGCCGACGACGCCCACTGCCTCGACGAGAGCAGCCTCTCGGCGCTGTGGCAGCTCGCCAGCGACGGGGAGATCAGGGTCGTCGCGACGATGACCCCGACCGTCGACGGCCGGACCGGGTCGTTCGGCGAACTCGTCGCCGACGGGGTCGTCCACCACATCCTCCTCGAACCGCTCACCCTCGACGACGTCTCCGCGATGCTCGAGCACCACCTCGGCGGGATCGTCTCCCACGGGGCCCTCGACGTCGCCGCCTTCCAGTCCTCGGGAGTCCCGGGCCTCATCATCGAGCTGCTCCGCTACGCCCGTCGGCGCAGCCGCCTGGTCCTCCAACGGGGAGTGTGGCTGCTCGACGGCCTCGACATCGACTACGACCAGCGGGCCCGCGACCTCGTCAGCAGCGATCTCGCCCGGTACACCGACGATCAGCGCGAAGCCCTCGAACTCGTCGTCCTCGCCGGTGAGATCGAGGTCGAGCTCATGCTCGCCGCAGGACTCGGGGAAGCCGCCGACTCGCTCGTCGCCGCCGGTGTCCTCGACCTCGGCGGTCGCGGGCGACCGATCTACACGTGCATCGAGAGCTATTCGACGGAGACCGTGCGGTACACGGTCCCCGTGGGGCGCAGCCGGCAGATGTTCGCCCTCGTCGAATCCCACCCCGGCACCCCGTCGAAGCGGGCGCGGATGCTGCGTGCGGACTGGGCGCTCAGCTGCGGGGCGAAGGTCTCGGTCGCCGATTCCGTCGAAGCGGCCCGGGTCGCCGCCGGCATGGGGGAGTGGCAGCGGGCGCTGCGGATCCTCGCCGAGGTGCCCTCCGAGGTCATGGACGCCCCCGCGCTCTTCGACCTCGGCACCCTCTACTGCGACGTCAACCTCATCCCCGTCGGCTGCGACGTCCTCGCCCAGGCGATCAGGAAGACCGACGACCCGTTCCTCGTCGTCGAAGCCTTCGTCGTCTGGGTGCTCAGGGACGTCGAGCGCATCTCCCCGCCGCTGTCGGGGGCCGACTTCGTCGCCGCCCTCGATCGGATCCAGGCCGAGGCCGCCGCCGCAGGGCGCCTCGAGGACGCCATCGACGTCATCGACCTCGCCCGCGCGACCCTCGAGAGGGTCAGCGAGAGCTCGTGGGAGGGCCTGCCCGGCGACGACGGTTCGGTGTTGACCTGGCTCGGCGCCGAGGGCATCCCCGAGACCCTGCGGGTGGCGATCACCATGGTCGTCGCCGCCAAGGAGCTCGAACGCGGACACGGGAACGTCGTCGGCGACCTCCTCGACCGGATCGAGGGCGTCTCGGAGAGCATCGGGTCGGGCACGATCATCCTCGACCTCGCGCGCGCGTGGGCCCACCTGCAGAGCGGGGACAGGGAGGCTGCCGCCGCCGTGCTCGCCGTGCCCCGCAGCACCGACCTCGCGTACCGGGCGGCGGGCAGCGGGGCGCGCGACCTCATCGTCACCAGGCTCCACGCCGAGGCGGGACGCTGGGACCGGGCGTTCCGTCGCGCCCGCGCGGCCGCCGAGGCGATCGAGTACTGGCAGCAGTACGAGTTCGCCGCGCTCGCCCTCGCCCAGGCCCAGTACGCCGCGATGATGGTCGGCAACGCCGAGGCCGCCGATGACTTCGACGCCCGCTACCTCGACCTGCCGCCGGGCGCCGCCTACGTCGAGTCCCGTCGCGCGCAGATCCTCCGGCTCGTCGTCCGCGCCAAGCTCACCGGCCGGTCGCGGTACCGCGAGGAGCTCGATGCGGCGCTGCGGGCCGTCGAGGAGCGCGGGGCGCTCGCGGCGGCGGCCTGTGCCCGGATCGAGATCTTCGTCCACTTCGGGGACTACGACGCCGAGGCGATGTGCCGTCTGGCCGCGTCCCTCGACGGCGGTGATCGCGACGGGCGCCTCCTCGGCGAGCTCGGCGCGGCTCTGTGCGCTGAGGACGCCGAAGCACTCGTCGCCTTCGCCCACCGGGTGTCGCCGCAGCTGCCCGCGCTCGTCGACCGCTGCCTCACCCTCGCCGAGTCCTGGGCGGAGAGCCCGCCGCCCCATCGCCACCGCATGCGCGACGTCGAGCTGACGAGTCGCGAGCAGCAGATCTCGCGCCTCATCATCGCTGGCCTGACGAACGCCGAGATCGCCGACGAGCTCGGGGTCGCCGTGCGGACCGTCGAAGGTCACACCTACCGGCTGTACCGCAAGCTCGACATCACCTCCCGGTCCGAGGTCGCCGAGGCGATCACCCGACTGCGCAATGACGCTCCCGCGTGAGCGGCCGCCGTCGACGAGCCGCTGACGGGCGTAGTGAAATCCCAGTTCAGCGCGCATGCCGACCGGTGACGAGCGAGTAGGGGAGAACGACAGACACGTGATTCGAGTAGTGGTCGAAGGTCACGCAATCGACATCGCACGATGACCGAGTAGTGACTGCCCGTGCGCGTGCGCCCCGAGTCGAGTAGTGACCGAAGA
The DNA here is from genome assembly GCF_005502845.1 of Brevibacterium sp. 2SA. NCBI lineage: Bacteria > Bacillati > Actinomycetota > Actinomycetes > Micrococcales > Brevibacteriaceae > Brevibacterium > Brevibacterium sp. 2SA. The sequence continues at coordinate 15,976 of NZ_SCMW01000004.1, forward strand.
ACATCCCGTAATGACCACCTAGTGACCGATCTCGCAGGTCACGAGGATGGACCTCATGCACATCCCCACAATCCCCACCTCAGATCCCGCCCATCTCCAGACCCTGCTCGATCGTCATACGGCCGCGGCCGTCGTCGGTCGCGTCGGCCTCGGCAAGACCGGACTCCTCAGAGCCCTCGAAGCGCGCTGGGAGGGCCCGGTCTACCGCGTGCACTACAACCGCGCCGAGGCCCGCACCGACTACTCCGGCATCGACGTCCTGCTCGCCTCCCTCGGCGCCGCGAGCCTCGAGGACTCGGCCACCGCCCCCGAGGCGGTGCTGGGAGCGCTGCGGGCGGCCGAGCTGCCCGACGACGGCCTCATCGTCATCCTCGGCGCCGACAAGATGGACCGCCCCTCCCAGGACGTGCTCGGACAGTGGCTGCGACGATCGCAGTCCGGGCGGACCCGGATGGTCATCTCCGTCAGTGCCCTGCCCACCGACAGCCCTCTGGCGCCGCTGCCCACCGTCGAGCTGCGCGAGCTCGACCACGGCGAACTCGTCGCGCTCGCCCAGCAGGAGTGCGGTGGCGGACTCTCCGAAGCGGCGGCCCACGTCGCGGCCGCGGCGTCGTCGGGGCTGCCGCTGGCGCTGCGCCTCATCCTCGATGCGATGAATCGCCGCGAGCGCCTCGGCGAACTCCCGCTGACGATCCCGCCGCGTCCGGGGGCCGAGGCCGACGCGCTCGTGCGCGACATCATCGGGACCCCCGATGATGACACGCAGAGCCTGCTCAGGCTGCTGGCGCTGGCCCCGTCGACGCCCTGTGGCCCGCTCGCGGCACGGGTCGACGGCTTCTGGGAGATCGTCGACGACCTCGAGATGCGCGACATCGTCGAGCGACGCGACGCGCACCTGCGCCTGACCAACGGCCTGGTGCGGGCGTGGACCCACCAGACCATGAGCGCGACCGAGCGGATCGCCGGCCACGTCCGGCTCGCCGAGGACTGCGCGGGCGTCGATCCGCGGCTGGCCCACTGGCATGCGTCCTTCTCGCGGCCGACGGAGGACTCGGCACCGACCCTCATCGCCGACGCGCGTCACCTCATCGGCGAGGGGATGACCGCCGACGGCATCGAATTCGTCGAACGCGCGATCCGCGTGAGCACCGATCACGAAGCCCTCGCCGCCGACCTCCTCGCCGTCGCCCGCGATCTCTACGAGCGCGGCGAGTTCGTCTTCGCCTCCCGCTACGGGCACCTCGCGGCGCGGTCCCGGCAGTCCTCGCTCGCCGTGCGGGCGCGGACCCTCGACGTCGAGATCACGTTCACCCGCCGCCAGACGCTTCCACCCCATCTCGTCAACAGCTGGTCGAAGCAGGAGCTGCGCGACGCCCCGGCCGACGTCGCCCGGCTCCAGCTCCTCCTCAGCATCGGCCGCTGCGATCGCGGCGAGTACGCCGAGGCCGAGGAGCTGCTCACCGCCGCCCGCCACGCCGCCGACCACCTCGGCGACGGCGAATCCCAGCTGCTCGACGCCGCGACGATCAGGCTCGAGGCCGCGCGCGGTCGGGACGAGACCGCGCTGCGGTGCTTCACCGCGCTGCGAACCGGTGAGATCGAGGTGAGCGAACCCCATTTCGTCCTCGCCGTCGCCACGGGCCTCATGTTCACCGAGCACTACGAGTCCGCGCAGGCCGCGCTCGCCCTGCTGCGCGGGGAGGTCGACCGGGCGACCATCTGGCGCACGCGGGCGCTGGGGCTGCAGGCGGAGATCGCCCTGCGGGCCGGAAGCCTGCGGCGAGCCAGCGAACTCATCGACGACATCGGCCACGCGACCGCCGGTGCGGGTCAGGTCAGGCCCGACCGGATCCTGCAGCTGCGCTGCTGGCAGCTCCTCATGCGCGGTGAGGCCTGCGCCGCCGAACCCCTTGAGGCAGAGCTCGCCGCCCTTGCGGCGACGACGGACAATCGGCGCCTCCTCGCCGAACTCAATGCCCTCCAGGGCAGCTGCCTGCTGCGTCTGGGCTACCCGGCCGAGGCCGTCCGCCATCTGCGGCGCTGCGACGAGCTCTCCACCCATGAACTCAACCCGAACGTGCGGCGCCACGAAGCCGACCTCATCGAAGCGCTCATCGAGATCGGACGGCGCGAACACGCCGGGATGCTCGTCGCACAGCTGCGCCGCCGCGTCGAACGCTGTCCCTCACGCTGGGCCGAACACGCGCTGCGTCGCTGCGAGGCGCTGCTCGCCGCCGGAGAGAAGAGCCTCGAACTCTTCACGCTCGCCCTGCGGGCGTTCCGGTCCGAGGACTCGCTCTATGAGAAGGCGCTCACGCAGCTCGCCTACAGTCGGCGGCTGAGCGGCATCGGCGCCCAGGCTCGCGCCCGGGAGCAGCTGAGCGTCGCCTCGGCGACCTTCCTCGAACTCGGGGCCGACGGCCTGGCCCGGCATCACACCGCACCGCCGGCACCGGTCGAGACCGCCGCTCCCGAGCTGCCGCAGCTGCGCGAACTCAGCGACGAGGAGCTCAAGGTCGTCGAACTCGTGCGGGCGGGGCTGAAGAACAAGGAGATCGCCCGGCGGGTCTTCGTGTCCCTGCGCACCGTCGAGCTGCGCCTCACCGCCGCCTACCGCAAGCTCGGAGTCGGGTCCCGCACCGAGCTGATCTCCCGCCTGGCCGGGAACCCGAGTCTCGCGGTCGTCTGAGCATCGTCCGCCGATGCGCCCGGTGTGGCGGCAGTCCGCACACTGATCGCGGATGACCGCAGATCACCGGCGCACACGGGTCTGACACCCCCGCTTCGGAAATAGCTTGGGAAGCAATCGCGAATCGCCCGTGCCGGCCGCTCCCCCTCAGCGGCCAGGTCACTGCCGTCCCCTCGGCGGCTCGGGCGTCTGCAGAACCGAGAACGGCGCTGCCGGTCTCACTGAAGCATTGGAGATCGCAATGACAGCATCGGAACAACCGGAGGCCGAACCAGGAACCGCAGGCAGCCGGTCGTCACGACTGGCGCTTGCGGTCTGGGAGCACAGGGCGCGCCTCCAGATCGTGCTCGACGCCGCCGCGTGGGTCCTCGCCGCAGGCCTCACGTGGTTCGTCCTCGGATTCGGCTGGATCGACGGGTGGACGATCGGACTCGTGCTCACCGTCGCCCTCGCCCTCCAGCTGCTCGGGGGCCTGAGCCTCGGGCTCTACCGCAGCCGCTACCACTACGGCAGCTTCTCCGAGTACGGGGGGCTCGTCCTCCTCAGCCTCGCCGTCACCGTGGTCCTGCTCCTCGTCACCGCAGGTGACTCCCCGTTCGTCCTGCTCCTCGTCTTCTCCGCCCTCATCCTCATGTCGGGCAGCCGGTACGTCATCCGCTACATCCACCAGATGACGTCGCGGCCCACGCAGGGAGAACGGGTCCTCGTCGTCGGCGCGGGAGACGCCGCCGATTCCCTCATCCGCCAGATGCTCTCGGATCCGGCCGGCGCCTACCTGCCCGTGGGACTCATCGACGACGATCCGCGCAAGCGGCACCTGAGCATCCAGGGCGTGCGCGTGCGCGGCACGAGCGAGGACATCGCCGAGGTGGTCGAAGCGCTCGACGTCGCCGGCGTCATCGTCGCGATCGCCGACTCCGACGCGCAGTTCCTGCAGGCCTGCCGCAGCAGCCTGGAGATGACCGGTCGCTGGCTGCGGACGATCCCGCCGCTGGCCGAGCTCGTCGACCGTCGGGTCGAGATCGCCGACATCCGCGATCTCAGGGTCGAAGACCTCATCGGCCGCAGTCCCATCCACACCGATCTCACGGAGATCGCCGCGACCATCGCCGGCAGCCGCGTCCTCGTCACCGGGGCCGGCGGGTCGATCGGCAGCGAACTGTGCCGCCAGCTCTCGGCGCTCGGACCGGAGTCCCTCATCCTCCTCGACCGGGACGAGTCCGCCCTGCACGGCGTCGAGCTCACCCTCTTCGGCTCAGCCCTGCTGACCTCGCCGAACACGGTGCTCGCCGATATCCGCGACCCCGAGGCGCTCGAGCGGATCTTCGCGGCCACGCGGCCGCAGATCGTCTTCCACGCCGCGGCGCTCAAACATCTGCCGATGCTCCAGCGGTTCCCCGAAGAGGCGTGGAAGACCAATGTCCACGGCACGCTCAACGTCCTCGAGGCAGCGGCGGCCGCCGGCGTCGACACCTTCGTCAACATCTCCACCGACAAGGCGGCGGCGCCGACGAGCGAGCTGGGGCGCAGCAAGCGCATCGCCGAACAGCTCGTCAGCGGCTTCGCCTCCCGCTCACCGGGCACCTATCTCTCGGTGAGGTTCGGCAACGTGCTCGGCTCCCGCGGTTCGGTGCTGCTGTCGTTCCAGGAGCAGATCCGGCGCGGCGGTCCGGTCACGGTCACCGATCCCGAGGTCCGGCGGTTCTTCATGACGATCCCCGAGGCCTGCCAGCTCGTGCTCGAAGCCGCGGCGATCGGGCAGGACGGCAACGTCATGGTCCTCGACATGGGAGAGCCCGTGCGCATCGACGACATCGCGCGCAGCCTGGTGGCGATGTCGGATCGGCAGATGGAGATCATCTACACGGGCCTGCGCGAGGGCGAGAAGCTCGACGAAGAGCTCTTCGGCGTCGATGAGGGCACGGTGATGCGCATCCACGAGAAGATCAGCCGGGTCGAGGCGCCGGAGCTCGATCCGCGCGTGCTGCCGAGTCGGTCGGCCTCCCGCGAGGTCATCGACCTCTTCTGCACGCAGATCTGCACCCCGGAGGCACCCGCCCGAAAGCGGGCGGTCCCGTCTCCGTCGTCCGAGGTCGAGGTCGTGACCGAGACCGTCGCCGAGGCCGCGCACGCCGAGGCTGTGCGACCCGACGCCGTGGCCGCCGACTCGCTGCCCGCCGAGCCGGCAGCGGCGCGCCAGCAGCGCGTCGCCGAGGCGGCAACCGCCTCCGGACTGACCATCGCCCGTCTGCGCAAGCACGTGAAATCAGAGGTGTCAGCATGAGTGATCAGTGGCAGGTCTGGGACGCCGAGGCGCCCGCCGACCGCGATGAGTGGATCGCCCTGTGGGCGGCGTCGGACGAACGCCAGCCCTTCGCCCACCCGGACGTGTGCTCCCTCCTGCGACCGGCCGAGGGCCGGCTCATGGCGGTCGCCCTGTCCCACGGCGGCGGACACGTCCTCTACCCCTTCTTCCTCCGCGAGATCAGCGGCAGCGAGGGCTGGCGGGACATCGTCTCCCCCTACGGCTACGGCGGACCCATGCACTGGGGGCTCACCGACGTCGCAGCGACCTCGGAGGTGTTCTGGCACCGCTTCGACGAGTGGGCGCGACAGCACTCCGTGGTCAGCGAGTTCTCCCGCCTCTCCCTCTTCGGGGAGACGCTGCTGCCGTACCGGGGTGCGACCCGCAAGCGGCAGAACAACTACGTGAGGGACCTCAGCGTCTCCGTCGAGGAGCTCGGCTGGGAGGTCGCGCCGAAGGTGCGCAGCAACGTCCGCCGCGCCCGGCGCGAGGGCGTGACCATCGTCATCGACACCGACGGCGAGTTCGTCGACGACTTCGTCCGGATCTACACCGAGACGATGCAGCGCCGCGACAGCGCGGACTGGTACCGCTTCGAACGCCCCTTCTTCGACGGCCTCCACGCGGCGCTCGCCGGCCAGTTCGCCTACGTCTACGCCGAACTCGACGGGCGACTCGTCTCCGCTGACCTCCTCCTCTTCGGCACCGACACCGGCTACTACTTCCTCGGCGGCACCGAGGCGGCCGCGTTCCGCGCGCGCCCCAACGACCTCGTGAAGATGGAGTCGATGACCTGGCTCAAGGCCCGGGGCTGCCGCAGCTATGTGCTCGGCGGCGGCGTCACCGCCGCAGCCGATGACAGCCTCGACCGGTACAAGCGGGGGTTCGCCCCGCACGGCCGCGTCGACTACCTCACCGGGGAGCGCATCATCTCCGCCCAGGCCTACGACGCACTCCTGACCGCGCACCGGCAGCGGCTGGCGGCGCGCGGTCTCGACTTCGATGAGAGCAGCGACTTCTTCCCGGCCTACCGCCGCGGCGCCGAACTCCTGACATCGGCCACCGACGCCGCGCCGACGGCCGGCGGGGAGGCCAGCGGTTCGCCGACGGCCGGCGGGTCGGCACCGGCAGCGGTGCCGACGCCTGCCCGGCAGGCAGAGCCGGCGAGGTCCTGAGATGCCCTATTCCCGCGCCAAGCGTGCGTTCGACTGCCTCGGGGCAGGGCTCGGACTGCTCGTGTGCGCCCCGCTCCTGCTGCTCACCGCCGGCCTCGTCCTCGCCTTCCACGGCGCTCCGGTCATCTTCGCGCAGGAGCGGGTGACCCAGGGCGGTCGGATCTTCCGGCTGCGGAAGTTCCGGAGCATGCGCCCGCTCGACCCCGCCCGCGGCTGGACGAGCGACGCCACACGGCTCACCGCCTTCGGCCGCCTCCTGCGGGCGACGAGCATCGACGAGCTGCCGAGCCTGTGGAACGTCCTCGTCGGCGACATGAGCCTCATCGGCCCGCGCCCCCTGACGACCGACTATCTTGCGCTCTACACTCCCGAGCAGTCCCGTCGCCATGCGGTGCGCGGCGGCCTGAGCGGACTCGCCCAGGTCAGCGGCCGCAACGCACTGTCATGGGACGAGCGCTTCGACCTCGACCTCGAGTACGTCGAGACCATGAGCCTGCGCACCGATCTGCGCATCCTCGCCCGGACCGTGGGCACGGTCCTCAGGCGCACCGGGGTCAGCCACCCGGGGGCGGCGACGACCTTCAGCTACGGCGGCAGCCTGCGCTCCGACCTCATCGAGTTCGAGCAGATCGCCCGCACCCGCGACCTCACGCAGTGGATGGCGAGAACCCGTGCGGGTCAGCGGGTGGGGCTGTGCGAGATGGGCAGCCTCGGCGAATCGGCCCGGCTCATCCGGTTCCTGCCGCACCCGGCCGATGCCGCCTTCGACCCCGACGAACACGAGATGCTCGCTCGTGAGGTCCTCCGCCTGCTGCTCAACCGGGCGCGCGGCACCGATGCGGACTTCGCCTTCTGCCCCGTCGCGACGGCCGGTGCCGCAGCCGATCTCTACCGCTCGTGCGGCTTCCACCCGGTCACCGAGGCGCCGGCGCTGACCGCCCTGCCCCAGCCGGCCGCAGTCGCCGCCGGAGGAGAGCTCCTCTGCTGCGCACTGTGGCCGGAGACCGCACCGAACCCCGACCTGAGGATGGCCTCATGACGATCTCCAACGCCCAGCCGACCACCTCGGCGGCACCGACCGGGCTCGAGCCGATCCCGGTGTCGACTCCCGACGTCGGAGCGCTCGAGGAGGAGTACCTCGTCCGCGCGTTCCGCTCCGGATGGGTCGCCCCGACAGGCCCCGACCTCACCGCGTTCGAAGCCGAACTCGCCGCGCGGGCCGGCGTCAGGCACGCCGTCGGTCTCGCCTCGGGAACCGCCGCCCTCCACCTCGGTCTGCTCGGCCTCGGCGTCGGTGCCGGTGACACCGTGGTGACATCGACGATGACCTTCGCGGCGACCGCGAACGCGATCGTCTACTGCGGGGCCGAACCCGTCTTCGTCGACTGCACCGCCGACGGCAACATGGATCCCGGGCTCCTCCACGAGGCGCTGCGTGCCGGAGCGAGGGCCGGACGCCTGCCGGCGGCCGTCGTGCCCGTCGACCTGCTCGGGAGGCCCGCCGACTACGACCGGATCCTGCCGATCGCCGCCGAGTTCGGGGTGCCGGTGCTCGTCGACGCCGCGGAATCCCTGGGTTCCCACTGCGGCGGCCGGGCCACCGCGAGCATGGGTCACGCAGCAGCGGTGTCCTTCAACGGCAACAAGATCATGACGACCTCGGGCGGCGGGGCGCTGCTCACCGACGACTCCGACCTCGCCGCACGCGCGGCCTACCTCTCGACACAGGCCCGGCAGCCGGTGGCCCACTACGAGCACACCGACATCGGCTTCAACTACCGTCTGAGCAATCTCCTCGCGGCGCTCGGGCGCGCTCAGCTTCTCCGCCTCGACTCGATGATCGCAGCCCGCCGGGCGAACCGCGCCCGCTACAGCGAGCTCTTCGAGGACTGGACCGGTGTCGAGCTCTTCGGGCGCGAGAACCCCCACGCGGACAACGCGTGGCTGAGCGCGGTGCTCGTCGACCCCGAGACGGCCGGTTTCACCGCCGGTGAGCTCGGCGAGTGGCTGTCCTCGCACGGCATCGAGACGCGTCCGCTGTGGAAGCCGATGCACCTCCAACCCGTCCACCGCGGTCGCACGATGCACGGCGGGCGGATGTCCGAATCGCTCTTCGCGACCGGGCTGACGCTGCCGAGCGGGTCGGCGCTGAGCAGCGCACAGCTCGACCGGGTGCTGACCGCCATCACGGCGTTCCGATGCGGAGGGCCGCACCGGTGATGCGGGCGCCCGTACCCCGGAGCGCCGGGGATATCAGAGCACTCAGGCACCCCCATAGCCTGGGACCAGGACGACCACCTCGTCGACCAGCGGCGGTGCTGATCCCCCGCAGTCGCCCACCGGAGCGGAACGAGCCATGAAACTCAAAGAATATCTGCGCCTCATCCGGCGCAACGTCGCCCTCCTCGTCATCGCCACCGTGCTCGGCGGTGCCGCAGGATTCGGGATCTGGGCGCTGCTGCCGACGACGTACTCCTCGCGCACGGAGCTCTTCGCCTCGGTGTCGACCTCGGGCGATCCCTACCAGCTGCAGATGGCGTCGAGCTTCATGCAGGAGCGGATCCAGACCTACGTCGACATGGCGAGCAGCCGGCCCGTGCTCGAACCCGTCATCGACCGCCTCAACCTCGACGAGACGCCGGAGGAGCTGGCCGGACAGGTCAACTCGTACAGCGACCCGCGCACGGTGCTCATCACCGTCGAAGCCACGGCGGCCACGCCCGACGATGCCGCGGCGCTCTCCGACGCCATCGCCGGCAGCCTCGTCACCGTCATCGGCGAGATGGAGAACTCGGGCAGCGCCGACACCGGACAGATCGAACTCAAGGTCGCCAACCCCGCCGTCCCCGCGACGGTCCCGGACGGTCTGCCGCTGTGGATGTGCATCGGCCTCGGACTGCCCGTCGGACTGGCGATCGGACTCGGCATCGCCCTGCTGCGGTCGAACCTCGACAGCCGGCTGCGCGCGAAGGAGGACGTCGAGGCGATCACCTCGGCGACGGTGCTCGCCTCGATCCCCACGGACCCGAAGATCACCGACCAGCCGCTGCTCACCCAGATGGGACTCGACAACGTCCGCGGCGAGGCCTACCGCCGGCTCCGGACGAACCTCGGCTTCGCCCAGGTCGACGACACGAACTCGGCGATCCTCATCACCTCGGCGGGAGCGCAGGAGGGCAAGTCGACGACGAGCATCAATCTCGCGATCGCGCTCGCCCAGGCCGGCAGCCGGGTCGCCCTCGTCGATGTCGATCTGAGGCAGCCGACGGTCGCGGAGAAGCTCGGCCTCGAGAACTCCGTGGGACTGACGACCGCCCTCGTCGGGTCCGCCGACCTCTCCGAGCTCATGCAGCCCTGGGGGCAGGACGAGCTCTACGTCCTCACGGCCGGGATGATGCCGCCGAACCCCACGGAGCTGCTCGATTCGCGGGCGATGGGAACTCTCATCAAACGCCTGACCGGGGAGTTCGACATCGTCATCCTCGACGGGCCGCCGCTGCTGCCGGTCGCCGACAGTCTCGTGCTGTCGAAGCAGGTCGGCCGGGTCCTCCTCGTCGCCAGTGTCGGGCAGGTGCGCACGAACGACCTCCAGGAGGCGGTGCGCGGCCTCGACGTCCTCGATGTGCCCGTCGACGTCGTCCTCAACCGCGTGCCGCGCACCTCGGCGGAGACCAACGGCTACTACCAGTGCTACTCGAGCCGGATGCAGAAGCAGACCGCGGGGCCGGGACCCGAGATCCCCTCCGATGTGCCGCCGTCCGATGTGCCGCGGACCTGGCCGGGCAGCACCGAGGACGCCTGGTCCGGTCGCAGCAGCGACCAGACCGCCGAGGCGGCGAGCCCGACCTGGACGACGAGCGACGACGCCACTGCAGGACGTCACCTGCGCCCGCGGAGACTGGCGCGCACCGGAGGGCTGACGCGGCGGGAGAGCATGGGACGACTGCCATGAGGATCGGCCTGCTCGCCAGCGTCGGGCACATGATCGATTCGTTCTTTCCCGAGATCATCGCGTCGTGGACGGCCGCGGGGCATGCGGTGTCGACCGCGGCCGGGACCCCGACCGCCGACGGGCACGGGGTCGTCATCGCCGGTCTCGGCAGGCGCCCGGGGCCGGGCATGGTCGCGGCCCGGGCGGGGCTGCGCTCCTGGGTCCGGGACGCCGGGATCGACGTCGTCGTCACGAACTCCGCGACGGCGTCGGGGCTCGTGCGCTCCGCCTCGCTCGACGTTCCCGTCGTCTACTTCTGCCACGGACTGCACTGGAACACCGGAACCCGACCGGCCGACCGGATGTGGCAGACCGTGGAGCGCTCGCTGCTGGGACGCACGAGCGGGATCATCACCATCAACTCCGACGACCATGCGTGGTTCGCCCCCCGTGTCGAGGCCCACCGACTGCTCCGCCTGGAGACCGGGGTCGGACTCGACCTCGAGCGGTACGCAGCGGCACCGGCGCTCCCGGTGGTCGGCAACCGGCTCGAGCTCGTCTGGATCGGCGAGTTCAGCCCCCGCAAGCGACCCGACCTCGCCCTCGACGTCGTCGCCGGTCTCAGGGCGGCGGGAGTCGACGTCCGCCTGCGGATGCTCGGCGACGGGCCGCTGCGAGCCCGGATCGCCGATCGGGTGCGCCGTCTCGGCCTCGCCGATGCCGTCACCGCCCATGGATTCGGCACGGTCGTCGACGCCCTGAGCGGCAGTCACGGTCTTCTCCACACGGCGGCGTGGGAGGGCCTGCCGCGGGTGATGCTCGAAGCCGTCGCCGTGGGTCGACGCTCGTACGCCTTCGACGTCAAAGGCGTGCGCGACATCCCCGAGGCCCGGCTCGTGACCGATCGCGACAGTGCGGCCCTCGTCGCCGCGATCGCCGAGGACTGGTCGACAGGACGGATGGCGGCGCCCCTGACCTACGATCGCTCGCGCCTCGACTCGGCGGAGACGGCAGAGTCGGTGAGGGTCTTCCTCGAGTCGCTCGTCGACCGCACGTCCCGGCCCGCGTCGAGCGCTGCGATCGGTCGGGGCGAGCGATGAGCGGCGCCGAGGTCCTCGTCTCCGTCATCGTCCCCGTCCTCAACGGCGAGGCGCGCCTGCAGGCGACGCTCGACTCGGTGCTCGCGCAGCGCCATCGCGCCCTCGAACTCATCGTCGTCGACGACGGCTCGACCGACGCCACGCCTGCGCTCCTCGCCGACCTCGCCGCGGCGGATCCCAGGGTTCGCACCCTCCGCCAGCCGAATCGCGGTGTCTCCGCGGCCCGGAACCGCGGTCTCGATGCGGCGCACGGCGAGTGGATCCTCTTCCTCGACGCCGACGACCTGCTCATCGACCCGCTGCTCCTCACAGCGCTCGTCCGGGCCGGTGGGGACGATGCAGACATCGTCGGCTTCGCCTCCACCGACGACCCGGCTGCCATCGGCCGCGCCGGACCCGATGGCGACCGTCGGCTGCAGGCGGCACTCGCCGAGGCGGTCGACGTCGTCCTCGACCACCGGCAGATCGCGACGATGATCGCCGCTGAGACCGCGAACGCGGTATGGGACAAGGCCTACCGGCGCTCCCTCATCGATGCGGGAGGCACCCGTTTCCTCGAGGGCGTCCGCATGGGTGAGGACCTCCTCTTCAACCTCGAGTGCGTGTCCCGCGCCGAGGCGGTGCGGACGGTGCCGATCCGCGGTCACTTCTATCGGCGGGGCGGGACCGCCTCGGCGACCGGACGCTACCTCCCCGACAAGTTCACGGATCTCACGATCGTCGGGAAGCGGCTCGCGGACTGGGCGCAGAGTACAGGATCGTCCGAGCTCGTCGCGGCCGTCGACTTCATCAGGGCGAAAAACGTCTTCTCGTGCGTGCGCGACCTCCACCGCCCCGACTGCGACGTTCCCAGGGAGCAGCGGTTGGCCCGGGCGAGGGAGTACCGGATCGAGGTGCCCTCGGTGCGGATGGACGGTCTCGGACCGGGGCGGCGGATGCTCGGCTCCGCCTACAACCTCCTCGGGTACCGCTCGCTCTTCCGCCTCACCGGTCTCGTCGGAGGCCGCCGATGAACGGGGGATGGGACGTCGACCTGGGGCCGTTCTCCATCCTCGTCGTGTGCACCGGCAATGTCTGCCGGTCCCCGCTCGCCGAGCGGGTGCTCCAGGACGGCCTCGATGAGCTGGCGCCCCTGCAGTTCGCGGTCTCCAGCGCCGGGACTCAGGGGCTTCCCGACGACACGGTGACCCCGGAGATCGCCCGGATCGCCGGACGCTACGGGCTGACCTTCGACGGGTTCGCCTCGCGGCGGCTCGAACCCGGCCACATCCGCACCGCCGACCTCGTCCTCACGATGGAGCGGGCGCAGCGCGCAGCCGTCGTGCAGATGCTGCCGGCGGCCCTCAAGCGCACGTTCACGCTGCGCGAGTTCGCCCGCATCCTGCCCCTCGTGCCGCCTGAGAACGGCTCGTCGCCGACGGAGCGGTGGCAGTCGCTCGCGGCGCTGGCGCAGCGGTACCGTCACGCGGCCCCCGGCGACGGCGGCAACGACGACGTCGTCGACCCGATCGGCGGCACAGACGAGGTCCACCAGACGATGCTCGATGAGATGATGCCGGCAATCCGGACGCTTCTCAAATGGGAGCAGCAGTTCGACCGAATCGAGGCGTGAGCGATGTTCCTCGTCTCGTGGTTCGTGCTCGCCACCCTGTGGATCGTCGGCTTCTGCGTCGTCGGGGAGACCTCGAAGTTCCGTCACTGGAGCAACGCGCTGTTTCCCATCCTCTCGCTCGTGACGATCACGGTGCTGGCCGCCTCGGCGGCGAACTACGACGTCGTCGACAAGAACCGCTACGCCCTCGAATTCGAGTCGATGAGCTTCGCGTCGCCGGACGAGATCTTCGCTGCCACCGTCGCCGACGGCAGGGAGCCGGCGTACCTGCTGTTCAACTGGATCGTCGGGCTCTTCACCCATGATTCTCGCGTCTACTTCATCGTCGCGGCGGCCTTCTGCGGGATCATGCTCGCCGCGACCCTGTGGCTCGTCCTCGGCTCCGGCTGGCAGACGGCCGTTGTGCTCTACGTGACGTTCTGCTTCGGCTTCTTCATGGACTATTCGAGCTTCCTGCTCCGGCAGGGGCTGTCGATCTCGTTCCTCTTCCTCGCCCTGGCCCTCGTCCTGCGCGGCGCCAGGCTCGGGTGGATCGTCCTCCTCGTCGGGGTCGGTCTGCTCTTCCACTGGTCGGCCATTCCCGCGGCGCTCATCATCGTCCTCATCCGGCTCATCCGCATGCGCACCGACATCCTCCTCGGCGCGTGGGTGATCCTCTCCGCCGCCTACTTCACGGGGATGAACGAGCGCCTGGCCGGGCCCCTCGGCTCGAGCGTCGAGCAGGTCGACGTCTACTCCGACCCCTCACTGGCCGCGGAGTACACCGGCGGCACGAACCGTCCGAGCTTCTGGCTCTTCAGCGCGGGCCCGCTGGCCGTGTCCTACGCCGCCTTCAAGAAGCTCACCGGCCTGCCCGTGTGGTATCCGCAGCTGCTCAACGCCTTCATCCTCCTCAACGGGTACTTCCTGCTCATGGGATTCGTCTTCTTCAGCGACCGCCTCGCCGCGTACTCGTGGTCGCTCGTGCCCGCCGTCGTCTCGATCCCCTTCCTCGCCTACCGCGGGACGGCCGCCCCCGTCGTGCGCCTCGGCCTGCTCGTCGCGTTCACCCTGTGGGCGGTCTACTTCGGATCGTTCGACGTCCTCGTCGACCGGTGACCCTCAGCCGCGGCCGCCCTGACTCGGCACCGGGTCCGCGACCGGGTCGAGACGGCGGGCAGGGCCCGCCGGCAGCCACGCGAGCAGCAGCTCACCGGCATACCGGCCGACGGAACCGCACAGCAGCGCGAGGCACCCGGCCTCCACCGCCGGCATCCCGACGGCTCCGGCGATCCCGCCGCTGAGCAGCGCGACAGCGACCGAGAACGCACCGACGAAGGTCGTCGCCCAGTACCGGTTGAGCACGAGCAGCGTCGCCGAGAGCAGATACGTGGGCACGGTGATGACCGCGGCGAGGGCGAGCATTCCGATCGCGGGTGCCGACAGAGCGAAGGCGTCGCCGTAGACGGCGACGAGCAGCGGACTGCCGACGACGAGGGCGACGATGATGAGCGGACTGAGTGCGCCTGAGATGATCCCGCCCCGCAGCAGGGACGTCCGCAGCAGGGGCGGTGCCGCGGGGTCCTCGTGGAGACGACGGTAGATCGGCAGCATGACGGTCTCGACGGATGCTCCGACGAGGTTCGCGAAGACGACGAGGTACGCGGCCGAGGCGTACCGTCCGACGTCGTCGGCGGTTCCGAAGAGCGCAACGACGCCGAGCGGGGCGTAGGACGTCAGCGAATAGATCCCCTGCATGAGCGACAGCGGCAGTCCCGCGGTGAGGAGGGTGCGCACCTCGGTGCCGGTGGAGGCGGAGTCTGACGGACGATCGTCGCCCGCGGCGCGATCCGGGGCGGGGGCGCGCTGCCCGAGGACGGCGGTGACGACGGCGACGAGCAGGGCCGTCCCGGCCACACCCCACAGGGCACTGACCACCGACCCCGTGACGGCCATGACGAGGGTGACGGTGACGGCGGTGACGACGGCGCTGCCGATGAGGATGAGCCCGAACGCCCGGAGCCGTTCGGCCCTCTGCAGGCGTGCGAAGAAGAGGTCGGCGATCGTGTCGCAGAGTTTGATGACGAGCACGGCAGCCGCCATCGGCCAGGAGAGCTCGGAGACGACGAGCCCGAGCACGAGGAGGCCGATCCCGGCGGCCACGGCGGCGCCGCAGATCCGCACACCGAGGTAGACGCTCCAGCGGACGCGCGCCTGCAGGGTGAGATAGAGGTTGCGCAGTCCCAGCTGGGAGAGGATGAACACCGGCGTGAGAGCGGCGATGAGGGTTGAGTACTGGCCGACCGCGGTGGGTCCGTCCTGGCGGGCGAAGAGCCACACGAGGTACCACTGCGCCGCGGCCGTCGAGATGTTGCCGACAGTCACGAGCAGCAGCGAGGCTTTCGGCATGTCGGGTGTCCTGTCGGTGGGAGGCGGAGGCGGTGCAGACCCCGCTTATCGGGATGCTAGCGGCGATGCCCGCCTCTCGGTCTGCCTCCGGAGCGTCTTTGCGGGACTCCGCAGTGCGCGTGCGGTTGCCGGGCGCAGCGCGCGCAGGCGGGCGCGCAACGGCAGCACCGTTGCGAAGGCACGGTAGACGGCAGGCTGCAGCGGCAGATCCCACGCGCCGATGTACTCGTGGGCATCGGCCCCCATCTCCGCCTTGAAGCGGATGAGACCGGACGCGTGGTCGCCGGCGTCGAGGGTGTCCTCGACCCCACCGAGGTCGAGGAGCTTCGCGCCGTCGGCCACGGCCCGCCGGATGATCGCCCAGTACACCGCGTTCGACGGCCGGGCCTCCGGTCGCACCGCGCTCGTCGCAGCGAGGACCCCCTGCACCCGGTCGCCGATCCGCGCGGTGGCGTTCGCCGCGACCGCGTCCCCGTCGTGACGTGCGACGTGGAGAGCGAAGTCCCCGGGGAAGGTCTCTCCCATGGTCTCCCAGATCGCCTCGAGGTACTCGCGCGGCTGCGGGTCGAAGCCGTTGCGCTCGGCTGTTTCGACGAAGAGGCGATGGACCTCGCCGAGGTCGTCGCGACCACCCGGACGGACCTCCACCTCGGCGCGCGCGGCCTTGCGGATGTTCTTCCGCCACGTCTTCGACATCTTCTTCAGCGCTGTCTCCTCGGTGCCGTCGTCGAAGCGCAGGTGGAAGTTCAGCCGCGGCTGACTCGCCTCGGTGTCGGGGTCGCCGACGATCTGTCGCCACCCGCGCCGTGCCAGCAGCTCGGTCAGCTGGAGAGCCGCCTCGTCGACGGCATCGGGTGGGAGGTCGGAGAAGCGGCGGACCGCGGCATCGGCGAGGCCCGCGCGCACGGTCGCCGAATCCCACCGCCGCAGGGTGAGCGGGGGAGTGATGCGCACACCGAAGACGCGGCGGGCGCGCAGGTGGGTCGTGAGCGCGGTGAGCTGATCGTCGACGTCCGGCGACGACCAGTCGATGAGCGGGCCCTGCGGGATGTAGGCGAACCGCAGGCGACTGCCGGGCATCCGCCGATACCTGATGACGGCCGCCGCGACCGGCTCATCGCCGCCGGCGAACCAGCCCACGGGTTCGTGCTCCCAGTCGGTGCTGCGGGCGAGACTCCACTCGGGGGTCTGCTGATAGCTGGCGTCCCCCGTGCGGTCGAGGAACCTCCAGTATTCATCTGTCGCGATCGTGCGCACCGTGTTCATGATGCTCAAGCGTAGGGAGGCCCGCTGCCCGACTCCATGGCTCACGCGGACTGTTTCGCCGACCCGCACAACCCTGACGGCTTCCCGCAGGTCCGCCCCGCGACGGCGGTCTCTGGCGGGCGCGTCCCCCAGACTGGTTCCACAGCAGCGGTTCCACCCACGGTGGGAGCTCCCCGCTGGCGACGCAGATCGAGGAGAGGCTGCGATATGTTCATCGATCAACTCAGCGCGGTGGTTCCCCGCCGAGGTGGAGGTCTGGAGAAGATGGTCCCCGGTACCGACCCCGCCGAGGCCGGCGGGTCTGCCGAGACAGGCGGCCCTGCCGAGGCCGGCGGGCTCGCGCAGACGGGCCGGGCGGCCGAGTTCGCCGACTTCGCCCGCGAACTCGGTCTCGCTCCTGACGAGTCCGCGACCGAGCTGTTCGCCGCGAGCGCCGGGTGCCTCGCGCTCGGGCGGATCGCAGCCGCTGCCGTCGCCCGCGTCGACCACTCCGTCGATCCCACCTCCCGCAGCTTCGCCGACTACGTCGCCGCGCAGACGCCGCCGCTCGACCTCGGCCTGCCCGCCGAGGACCTGTGGGTCGCGACGGTGCTGTCCCACCTCGGCGCGTTCACCGAACGGACTGCGCTCTTCGCGCTCGCCTCTGTGCCCCCGCCGGGGGCCGGTCCCCAGGACGCCGAGGGCGTGCTCATGCGCCTGCGCATGTCGGGCATCGTCGCCGATGCCGGAGCCGACGGCGGCCGGCGGCTCCTGCGCGTGCCCGTCCTGCTCGCGGCGAGCCTGCGCCGCAGCGCGGCCGCCGCGGACAGCGGAAGCGAGGCGTCCGGCCTCCTCTCACATCTCGTCCCCGCTCTCGTCGACCATCTCGAGACCGCCGAGGCGATCGATGCGCAGGTGCTCGCCGACGTCCTCGACCTCGCCCGCCGCGCCCGGCACTGGGACGTGCTCGTCCGGCTCGCCGATTCCGTCGGGCTGCCGATGTTCCTCCTCTCCCCGGAAGCCGCCTGCGCTGCCTACGGCGGACTCCCGCCCGAGGCGATGACGGTCGAACCGGACCTTGCCCTCATGGCCCGCATCGCCGAGGACATCATCGACCTCCTCGGCGGAGATTTCGATCAGCAGCGACTGCAGGAGGCCCTCATCGGGGAGACGCGGACCGGCCGGCTCCGTGAACTCTGCTTCCTCGCCGTCCCCGATGCACCCCCGTCGCAGGTGATCGTCACCGAGGTGGGACCGGCGACCGTGCTGCGGGACATGTCGAGCCTCGTTGCCGCCGGACGCCACAGCGAGGCCGCCGACCTCGGCCTGTCGGCGCGCATCCGGCCCGGTGCGAAACGCGCCCAGCTCATCATCCGCCTCGTCGCCGCGATCTGCGCCTTCCACGACGGGGACGTCGCTCGTGCCCGGGCGGTCCTCCACGACGTCGAGGTCCAGGCCGCCCCGCGTCACGTCGACGGCGACTACCTCGTGCCCGCCGCCGTCGCGTGGGCGGCATTGGCCTCAGCGGTCGCCGGGGACCACGAGCGCACCGATGCGCTGCTGGCGCGACTGGCCCGGACGGCGCCGCGCCCGACTCTCGTCGACGACGTCGTGCGCTCGCCGTGGCGCATCGCCACGGCCCTGCGCGCGCTCGACCGCCTCGACCTCGACCTCGCCGCGGACTGCCTCGCCGACGTCGACCGGGCACCGGATGGGATGGGACTGCGCATCTGGATCCCCGTCATCGGACGGCGGCTGGCCGTGCTCGCCGCCCGCACCACAGCCGACCTCATCATCGCCAACGACGACGTCGCCCATGACGACCTCGACGACGGGGTGCCGAGCACGACGCTGCCTCGGCTGAGCCGCGACCTCGTGTCCGGCGGCCGCAGCGCCGTCTTCACCGCGCTCGGTCAGCTGCGGTGGGCCGAGGTCGAACTCGAGCAGATGTCGCCGGACTCCGCCGCCCGCGTCGTCGCCGGTGTGCGCGTCGAACTCGTCGCCGGGCGCAGCGAGTCCGCAATCGCCCAGGTCGAAGCGTGGTTCTATCATCCGCTGCTCACCCCCACCGGACGGGCCGAGCTCGCCGCGATCCGGGCGGCGGCGCAGGCTCGGCTGGGCCGCGACGCCGAGGCGCTCGACGAGTTCCGCACGACCCTCGGACTCACCGCGCTCGTCAGCTCCCTGCTGCCGCTGGCCTGGCTGCCCCGGACCGACCGCATCCGACTCCTCGACCTCAGCGCCGGCGATCCGGCGTGGGAGCCGGTGTTCCGGGCGTTCGCCGAGACCGGGCGCGCCCAGCTCCTCACGCGGCTGCGCGAGGTCGGTGCGGTGTCGGTGTCCGAGGTGTCGATGCCGCAGCTGAGCAAGGCCGAAGCCCACCTGCTCGATCTCCTCGCCACCGACCGCTCGATCGCCCAGATCTCCGCGGAGCTCCACCAGGTGCCGGGGACGGTGAAGAACCGCCTCTCGGCCCTCTACCGCAAGTTCGGCGTCTCCGGCCGGGCGGAGGCGATCACGCGGGCCGGGGCGCTCGGCTTCCTCCCGCCATGACGGCCGCGCACGCCGACGTTGCGCGCGCCACGACCCCGCGCCACGACCCCGCGGAGACAGCCCGCCCAGGCGGGACGGCGTCAGGCTGTGACGACGCCCCGCCTCGGCGAGGGGAATCACGCGGTGATGAGGTTGCGCCGGCGGAAGCCCACCGCGCCGATGAGCGTGAGGACGATGCCTCCCGCGGTCAGCCACGCGATCGCCGCCGGTTCGAGGTCGACCGACGGGTACTGCCCGATGTGGACGAACACGGACAGGTCGAGGATCGCCTCGTCGAGCTGGAGCATCGTGCCGAAGAACGCGAGGACCGCGGAGGCGGCGAAGACGATCCAGCCGATGCCCATGACCCGCGGGACGATGCCGTAGGCGAGGAAGGCGATGCCGAGCAGCGCCCAGATCGCCGGGGTCTGCGCGAGGTGGCCGACGAAGGTGGGACCGAGCAGATCCCAGTCGCCGGTCGAGGCCGCGGCCCCGAAGCCCTCGCCGAAGCCGCCGAGCGCCATGAGCAGGAGCGCGCCGAGGAACGACACGCTCGCCCAGGCGAGCATCCACCCCGGCCGGCTGACCCCGGTGGCGAGCACGGGTTCGGTGCGGAACCCCTGCTCCTCGGCCCGCAGGCCGCCGGCGGAGATGAGTGCGAAGACGGCGACGATGATCGCGAAGTAGAGCCCCATGAACCCGAGATAGCCGTCGACGATGCCGTCGGCTCCGCCCATGATCGCCAGGATCTCCGGCGGCATGCCGTCCGCACTCTCGGCCATCGCCGAGGTGAACGAGCCGAAGACGACGCCCATGATGAGGACGCCGAGCGACCACCAGAGCAGGCTCGAGCGCTGGAGGCGCAGGGCGAGGGCGAACGGGGAGGACAGGGCCGCCGACGCGGTCGGGCGACCGAGCCGGTCGGGGAGGATGCCCGCGGCGAGGTCGCGCTTCGACTGGAGGGCGAGGGCGACCGGGACGAGGACGACGAGCAGGCCCACGCACAGCAGCAGCGGCCACCAGCGGTCGAGCGTGAACGGCGCGGTCTGCTGCGCCCAGCCCAGGGGTGAGAGCCACGACAGCCACTCGAGGTCCCCGCCCTGGACGGCGGACATGTCGCCGAGCCCGCGGACGATGAAGAACACCGCGAGGATCGCCCCGGCGATGCCCGAGCAGGCGCGCGCGAACGCCGAGAGCTGCGCGGTCACCGCGGCGACCCCGGCGAACACCCAGCCGACCGCGCCGATGCTCGCCCCGAAGAGCAGGGCCGAGGAGAACGGTCGGGGTTCGGCTTCGGAGGCGGCGAACGCGACCGTCGTGCCGAGCGCGACGAGGACGTTCATCCCCAGCGTGAGGACGAGCGCGGCGATGAGCTGGGTGTGGCGTCCGGTGACATCGGCCCGGACGAGTTCGGCCCGCCCGGTCTGCTCCTCGCTGCGGGTGTGGCGGGAGATCGTGAGGATCGACATGAGGGCGGCGCCGAGCATGAGGAAGACACCGTACATCCCGACGATGAAGCGCGGCACGGTGATGTCGTCGAAGCCGTAGCCGGGTCCCGTGATGAGTCCCATGACGGGGTTCTTCGCGAACACCGTCATCGCTTCGAGCGAGCTGCCGTCGAGGACGAGGGCGATCGCGTTCGAGAAGTACGCGGCCATCGCCGAGAGGCCGAGCACCCACAGCGGCAGGCGCCAGCGGTCACGGCGGAGCATGAAGCGCAGCAGGGTGCCGAGCCCGGTGAGGTTCGTGCCCCGCTCGGCCCGGTGGGCCGGGTGGTCCCGGTGTCCCGCTGGTGCCGCATGCCGACCGTGGGTGCCGGGAGGCGCCGAGGTGAGCAGACGGGTGGAGCCGGGGTTCTCCCCGCGGGTCCGGGCCGTCGTCGCCGTGTGCGTGTTCATCACCGGTCCTCCGATCCGTAGTGGCGCAGCAGGAGCTGTTCGAGAGTGGGCGGCGTGGCCGTCAGCGACCGGATGTCGTGCTCGCCGAGGGCCCGCATGATCCCCGGCAGCTGCGCGGTGTCGGCGCTGAAGTGCAGCTGCGGTCCTTCGCGGACGAGATCGTGGACACCGGTCATCGTCGTCAGCTGCGGGATGTCCTTCTCGACCTGGACGGTCACGGTCGTCCGCGACAGGTGGCGCAGGTCCGCGAGCGCCCCGGTCTCGACGATCCTGCCGGCGCGGATGATCGAGACCCGATCGGCGAGTGCTTCGACCTGCGCGAGGATGTGGCTTGAGAGCAGCACCGTGCGCCCCTGGTCCTTCGCCTCGCGGATGCACTCCTGGAAGACGGCCTCCATGAGCGGATCGAGACCGGCCGTCGGCTCGTCGAGGAGGAGCAGCTCGACGTTCGAGGCGAGGGCGGAGATGAGCGCGACCTTCTGCCGGTTGCCCTTCGAGTACGTCCGTCCCTTCTTCCGCGGGTCGAGGTCGAAGCGCTCGATGAGCTCGTCGCGCTTGGCCGTGTCGACGCCGCCGCGCAACCGGGAGAACAGGTCGATCGCCTCGCCGCCGGTCAGCCCCGGCCACAGTTCGACGTCGCCGGGAACGTAGGCGAGCCGCCGGTGCAGTGACACCGCGTGCGACCACGGATTCTCGCCGAGGAGGCTGATCCGTCCCGCATCCGAGCGCAGGATCCCGAGCAGGATCCGGATCGTCGTCGACTTGCCCGCGCCGTTGGGTCCGAGGAAGCCGTGGACCTCTCCGCGGGCGACGGAGAGGGTGAGCCCGTCGAGGGCGCGGACGCGACCGTAGGTCTTGACGACGGCGGTCATCTCGATGGCCGCCGAGGTGTGTGGGGTCGTGGTGCGGTCTGCAGTGCTGGTCTGAACGGTCATGATGGGTCATCTCCCTGGGATCGGGTGCGTGATGAGGTCGGTGGGTCTGTGTCGGCAGTGGGAGCTGTGTCGGCTGCGGTGGTTGCGCCGTCTGCGGTGGTTGCGTCGTCTGCGGGGGCTGTGCTCTGTGGAGGCGGTGAGCCGTCGGGTGCTGTGCCGCCTGCGGACGCTGTGCCGTCGGGCGAGCCGGGTGGACCGGTGGCGGGCAGTTCCGCGCTCGCCGGCCCTGCGCCGGCCGTCGGCTCTCCGGCCGGGCTGCCCGGCGGCGACGTCGGTGCCGAGGCGAGCACGCCGTTCCAGTAGAGGTCGAGCAGGTGCGGGGCGAGCCGCGTCATCGTCGAAGCGACGTCGGCGGTGCCGAGGTTCGCCTCGAGGCGACGGCTGAGCATCGCCGGGGCCAGGGCCATGACGGCGAGCATCGCGGCCTGCCCGCGGGTGTCGTCGCTCTTCCGGAACTCGTAGCCGGCGAAGCCCTCGACGATGTAGGACTCGACGAGATCGACGTAGTGGTCGAAGTAGCGCTGCCCGTGCTCGCTCGGATCGAGCAGCGATTTGAGCAGATAGTCCACAGCCGTCGACATGGCCGGGTCGTCGAACATCATCTGCACGGCCATGACCGCGTACCCGGCGTTCTCCACCTTCTTCTCGGTGATGAGGTCGAAGACGTGGTCGTCGCACGCGGTGCGCAGTCCCTCCTTCGACCCGAAATGGTGGATGACGAGTCCGGGGGAGACTCCTGCTGCCGCGGCGATGCCGCGCACGGTGGCTTTCGCGAAGCCGTGCTCGGCGAACTCGGTGACAGCGGCGTCGAGGATCCTCCTGGCCGTCTCCGGCGAAGTGTTCGGGGAGCGGGAGGGCTCACCCTTCGGAGTGGTTGAACGCATGTTTAATATTAAACGCGTGTTCAATCGCTGCGTCAACAGGTCGTCGGTGAATTCTTCCGAGCCGCAATGAGCCCGGCGGTCGGGTTCGCCTCCGGCTGGGCGTCGTCGGCGGGGTGGGGCGAGCGATTCGGCGGCCGCGCATCTCTTGACGTACAACCATTCGGTTGTAAGATGTGGGCATGACAGCCCGACTCGACGACGACGTCGACGCGATGTTCCAGGCGTTGGCGGATCGGACGCGGCGCGACATCGTCCGCCGCGTCCTCGTCGACGGACTGTCCGTGTCCGAACTCGCCGAGGACTACGACATGAGCTTCGCCGCCGTGCAGAAGCACGTCGCCGTGCTCGAGCGGGCAGGTCTCGTGACGAAGGAGCGCAGCGGACGTCGCCAGGTCACCCGGGCCGATGTCGGCGCGATCCGCACTGTGCGCGACCTCCTCGGCGATCTCGAACTCCAATGGCGGGACCGCGTCGATCGCATCGATGCTCTGCTCGCCGCCGACGACGCGGACACGACGCCTCCGCCCCGCCCGGGCGCGGAGGGATGAGTGCATTCAACGACGAAGGAGCAGCCATGCCGGTGACGGAGACCAGCCACAACGAGGACACGAAGACCCTGACGATGGTCGCGCAGTTCGCCGCCCCGCCAGAGAGGGTCTGGGACGTCTACGCCGATCCGCGGCAGCTCGAGAAGGTGTGGGGACCGCCGACGCATCCGGCCACCGTCGTCGACCACGACCTCGTCCCCGGCGGCCGCGTCACCTACTACATGACCGGACCCGAGGGGGAGAAGTACTACGGCCTGTGGGAGGTCACCGCGGTCGATGCGCCCGTCAGCTTCTCCTTCCGCGACTACTTCGCCGACGAGAACTTCGACATCGCGCAGTCCCTGCCCGGCAGTGCGAACACGTACACGTTCACCGCTGACGGTGACGGCACGAAGGCCGTCTACACTTCGGTCTTCGACACCGCCGAAGGGCTGAAGACGGTGCTCGAGATGGGTGTCGTCGAAGGCGCCACGGCTGCGATCGGGCAGATCGACGACCTCCTCGCGAAGGACTGACGATCTCCCGCCTCGGCGGGGACGAACACGGGCCGACCTCCCGTCTCGGTGCGGTCGGGCACGGAACGATCTCCCGCCCCGGCGGGATTCACTCCTTCGCCATCGC
Source organism: Brevibacterium sp. 2SA (assembly GCF_005502845.1). Lineage (NCBI taxonomy): Bacteria > Bacillati > Actinomycetota > Actinomycetes > Micrococcales > Brevibacteriaceae > Brevibacterium > Brevibacterium sp. 2SA. The sequence continues at coordinate 39,839 of NZ_SCMW01000004.1, forward strand.
CGCCATCGACCGCTGCGGTGCGTCCGACTTCACCGCGATGATGAGGGCGAGGCCGACGATGAGGACGATGATGATGCCGAGCGTGCCCGCACGCTGATATCCGAGCAGGGAGATGAAGAGCGCGAACATCGCCGGGCCGAGGAAGCTCACGGCCCGGCCGGTCGTCGCGTAGAGGCCGAAGTTCTCGCCGGCGCGCTCGGGCGGGGTGAGGCGGGCGAGGAACGACCGCGACGAGGCCTGGACCGGGCCGACGCAGAAGCTGAGGACGAGCGCGCACACCCAGAACACGGCCGGGTCGTCGGTGAGGAGGATCGGCACTCCGCCGGCGATGATGACGATGAGCCCGGTGATGATCACGGGCTTGGGGCCGAAGCGGTCGTCGAAGAGCCCGGCGATCATCGCCCCGGCGCCGGCCGCGACGTTCGCCGCGACGCCGAGGATGATGATCTCCGTGGCCGAGAAGCCGTAGCTGCCGGCCGCGAGCACCCCGGCGAACGCGAAGATCGCGGCGAGCCCGTCGCGGAAGATCGCCGAGGCGATGAAGAAGCGCAGGGTCTGATGCTCGTGCTTCCACATCCGCACGAGACGGCGGACGAGGGACGCGTAGTCGGCGATGAATGCCCTGATCGGATGGCCTCCCGAGGTGCCCGTGACCTTCGCGCCGGGGGCGGTGAGGAGGACGGGGATCGCGAAGACCGCGAACCACACGGCCGAGAGCACCGCGACGATGCGGAAGCGCAGGCCGCCCTCGTCGGTGGCGCCGAAGAGCCCGACCTCGGGTTGGATGACGAGGACGAGGAGGAGGACGAGGAGGACGAGCCCGCCCGCATAGCCCATGCCCCAGCCGAAGCCGGAGACCTTGCCGACGTTGTCGGGGGTCGTGATGCGGACCATGATGCCGTTGTAGGCCACCTCGGCGAACTCGAAGAAGACGCTGCCCACGGCGATGAGGAGCAGACCCAGCCACAGATAGGCGGGGGAGTCGCGGACGAAGAAGAGACCGGCCATCGTCACGATGACGATTCCCGTGTGGACGCCGAGCCAGAGCCGGTGCCGCCCGCCCGCATCGGCGCGGGTGCCGACGGCCGGGGCGACGAGGGCGATGACGAGCCCAGCGGCGGCCATCGACCAGCCGAGTGCCGCAGAGCCGGACTCCTCGCTGCTCGCCACGGCCTTCGTCAGGTACGGGGTGAAGACGAATGTGATGATGACGGCATTGAACGACGCCGAACCCCAGTCCCACAGCGCCCAGCTGAAGACGCCGATGCGCGAGCTGACAGGGGTTCGCGGAGGTGAGTGCATGTCGTCACTGTACTGAATTCCCAGGTCCGAGAATGTTCATTGGGTGAGAGTTCGGTTGATGTTCCCTCTGGATTGGGGCAAGGTAGAAGGTCGGTTAAGTGCACTCGATGCGAAGGAAATCATGACTGATTCTCAAGCGGAAAAGGCCACAGCGGCGGGGGATCCGCCAGGCGGAGACGAGGCAGCGACCGCCTCGCACGATGCGGAGACCGTGTCCGGCACGGATTCCTCAGGTGCCTCGATCTCGCCCGAAGACCAGGCACACTACCTCTTCGGAGCCCCCGATCCGGTCAGGCTGCACCTGCCCGATCGGCTCCACATCGGCGAAGACGACACCGATGACGCGATCACGGAGAAGCTGCGGCGGCAGGGCGTGAAGATCGGTCGAGGCATGATCGCCCCGCGCGTCTTCTGGCCCGCCCTCATCGTCATCGTCGCCGTCGCCGGACTCTCGGTGCTCTTCCCCGACAGCGCGGGACAGGTCATCCTCGACATCCAGGCCTGGATCGTCGCCGACCTCGGCTGGTACTACATGCTCGTCGTCGGCGCCTTCGTCGCCTTCGCGATCTTCGTCGGCGTCTCGAAGTACGGCCGGATCAAGCTCGGCAAGGATGAGGACGAACCCGAATTCGGCGTCCTCTCCTGGTTCGCCATGCTCTTCGCCGCCGGCATGGGCATCGGCCTCGTCTTCTACGGTGTCGCCGAACCGCTCACCTACGCCACGACCGGGCCGAAGCCCGGATGGGGCGGCAACGAGGTCGAGAACGCCCAGCTGGGTATGGCTCAGACCTTCGTCCACTGGGGTCTGCACCCCTGGGCGCTCTACGCCGTGCTCGGCATGGCGCTCGCCTACGCGATCCACCGCCGCGGTCGCCCGCTGTCGATCCGCTGGGCGCTCGAACCGCTGCTCGGCCGCTACGTCAAGGGCTGGGCCGGCGACACGATCGACGTCATCGCGATCTTCGGCACCGTCTTCGGCATCGCGACCTCGCTCGGCCTCGGCGTGCAGCAGATCTCGGCGGGACTCGCGCACATCGGCGTCGTCGGTGAGTACGACAACCTCTTCCTCATCATCCTCATCGTCATCATCACGCTGCTCGCCACCACCTCGGTGGTCTCCGGCGTGGGCGCGGGCATCAAGTGGCTGTCGAACATCAACCTGACGATGGCTGGCGTCCTGCTCGTCACCGTGCTCGTGTTCGGACCCACGCTCTTCCTCTTCCAGAACTTCGTCGAATCCCTCGGCGTCTACCTCGCCAACGTGCTCGGCATGACCTTCGACATCGGCGCCTACACCGGTGAGGAGGGTGCCGAGTGGAACGCGTCGTGGACCCTCTTCTACTGGGGCTGGTGGATCTCGTGGGCACCGTTCGTCGGTGTCTTCATCGCCCGCATCTCGCGGGGCCGCACCGTGCGCGAGTTCATCGCCGGTGTCCTCCTCGTGCCCTCGCTCGTCGGGTTCTTCTGGTTCTCCGTCATGGGCGGAACCGGCATCTTCCGCCAGCTCTTCGGTGCCGGCGACCTCGTCGACCCGGAGGAGGGCGTCGTCGCCGAGCGTGTGCTCTTCGACGTCCTCGGCGATCTGCCGCTGGGCTCGATCCTCTCGGTCATCGCGATCATCCTCGTGGCGATCTTCTTCATCACGTCCTCGGACTCCGGTTCGCTCGTCGTCGACATGCTCGCCTCCGGCGGTCACCCGAACCCGCCGATCTGGTCGCGTGTGCTCTGGGCGCTGCTCGAGGGTGCGCTCGCGATCGCGCTGCTCACCGCCGGTGGTCTCACCGCGCTGCAAGCGGGGTCGCTGATCACAGCGCTGCCGTTCAGCATCATCCTCATCCTCGTGTGCATCTCGACGCTCAAGGCGTTCGGGAAGGAAGCGAAGCGCACGGCGGCGATCGAGCGCGCGGCGGCCTACCGGGCCGTCGGCGAGCACCTCGCCGATGACTTCGACGAGTACCTCGGCGACATCGTCGATGAGCGCATCGACTACCAGATCACCCGCAGCAAGGGACTCATCGAGCGTCAGCGCGAGAAGGTCGTGCGCAAGGACGACCCGCGGTCCGGCGGGGCGCGTTCCGGTGGGGCGCGCGACGGCGGGGCGCGTTCAGGTGGGGCGCGCGACGGCGGATCCGGCAAGGACACCGGGCGCAAGTTCAGTCTGCGCAAGGACGGTCCTGGTCGGGACGGTTCCGAGCGCGGTCAGTCCGGACGCGACGGCCTCGAGTAGAACCCGAATTCGGGATCTCAAGTCCGAGCGGCGGGGCCCGGCACTCGACTGAGCGGCCGGGACCTGGCGCGAGACGACGGGGCCCGCCACCAGCCGTGGTGCTCTGCCGAGACAGCCCGGCCCGGTCATCGGACCGCAGCGGCGGCCATGTGGATTCCTCACATGGCCGCCGTTCTCGTCTGCGCAGACGACCCGAAGTCTGCAGGGGCGGACGCGAACCCGGTGACCGCCTCGGCGAGTGCCCGGGCGGGGCGACCACCTCGGCGAGTGCCCGGGTACGGCTCACCCTGGTTTCGGCGGCTCACGTCATCACATGAGCCCTGGAAACCAGGGTGAGCCGCAACGGACGCATCCGCGGAGATGCCGGTCGGCCGACGACGGGCGTCCGACCACCGGGATGCGTGCGACCCGGCGGCCACCTCGGCGGGGGCGGACGCGAATCCGGCGGCCGCCTCGGCGGGAGCGGTCGTGAACCCGGCGGCCACCTCGGCGAGTGCCCGGGCAGGGCTCACCCTGGTTTCGGCGGCTCACGTCATCATATGAGCCCTGGAAACCAGGGTGAGCCGCAACGGACGCAGGCTCGCCCGGCGCGTCGCGGGGAAGAGGCCCCGGCGCGCAAGAGGGGACGAACTGCCCGACACCTCGCGGGGAAGGGGCACCCGGCGCGGACGCGGCGCCGAGCCACCCGACGCGAGTGCGGGTGACGGTCATTCGGCGCCGCACGGGGTTGGGCCGCCCTGTGCCACACGGGGAAGTATCACCCGGCGCCACAGGGGGACGGCCACCCGGCGCGAACGGGCGGTCGGGGCGGGGCGACCGACGGCGAGCAGGTCGGCGGATGTGCTTCAGTCGGCTGGGGAGAACCGAGTAGGGTGGAGGCACACGACCGCCACCGGACCGACCAAGGAGCCCACATGCCCATTGCCAGCCCCGATGTGTACGCCGAGATGATCGACCGGGCGAAGTCCCAGGGATTCGCCTACCCGGCGATCAACTGCACGTCCTCGCAGACGATCAACGCAGCGATCCGCGGATTCGCCGAGGCGGGATCCGACGGCATCATCCAGCTCTCGACCGGCGGCGCGGAGTACATCTCCGGCCCGACGATCAAGGACCGCGTGCGCGGAGCGATCGCGTTCTCCGCGTTCGCCAACGAGGTCGCCAAGAGCTACGACGTCAACATCGCCCTCCACACCGACCACGCCCCCAAGGACGCCGTCGAAGCCTGGGTCAAGCCCCTCCTCGAAGCCTCGACCGAACGCGTGAAGTCCGGCGGTCAGCCCTACTTCCAGTCGCACATGTGGGACGGTTCGGCCGTGCCGCTCGATGAGAACCTCACTCTCGCCGAGGAGCTGCTCGGCCTGGCGGCGGCTGCCAACGTCATCCTCGAGATCGAGGTGGGCGTCGTCGGAGGCGAAGAGGACGGCGTCGAGAACGAGATCAACGAACAGCTCTACACCACCGTCGAGGACGGTCTGGCCACGGTCCGCGCGCTCGGCACGGGGGAGAAGGGCCGGTACCTCACGGCGCTCACCTTCGGCAACGTCCACGGCGTCTACAAGCCCGGCAACGTCAAGCTCCGCCCCGAGCTCCTCGGCGAGATCCAGGCCGCCGTCGGCAAGGAGGTCGGCAAGGACAAGCCGTTCGACCTCGTCTTCCACGGCGGCTCGGGCTCGAGTGCTGAGGAGATCGCCGAGGCGGTCCGCCACGGAGTCGTGAAGATGAACGTCGACACCGACACCCAGTACGCGTTCACCCGTCCTGTCGCCGATCACATGTTCCGCCACTACGACGGCGTGCTCAAGATCGACGGCGAGGTCGGCAACAAGAAGGAATACGATCCGCGGTCGTACGGCAAGGCCGCCGAGGCGGGCATGGCCGCGCGCGTCGTCGAAGCCTGCGAGAACCTCGGGTCTGCCGGTACGAGCGTGAAGTGACGACACCCGGCGCCGACATGTCACGGGATTGAGTGGTCGCGCACGAACGACCCACGCCGCGGCAGACCGAAGGGCCTCGCTTCGCCATAGTGCGAAGCGAGGCCCTTCGGTGTGTTGGGAGGCGGTGTGCTGGGGGAGGCGGTGCGTCGGCGGAACGGTGCGCCCGGGGGAGCCGGTGTGTTGGGAGCCGGCGCGCTGGGAGCCGGTGTGCTCGGAGGCGAGCGGAGATCGAATCCCCGGGCCACCGTCCTACGGCGTTGAGAAGCCGGCGTCCTGCAGCAGTCTGACGGACTCCTCCGAGCTGAGGAACTTCACGAAGGCATCGGCCTGTTCCTGGTTCTCACTCGCCTTCACTGTGGCCGCGGGGTACTGGTTGACGACCTTGTCCGCACCGTCGAGGTCGACCTCGTCGACCGAGCCGTCGGCACGGGCGACATCGGTGACGTAGACGATGCCGGCGTCGGCCTGCCCGGCGCTCACCTTGCCGAGGACGTCGGTGACCGAGTTCTCCTCACTGGCGGGATCGAGCGTCACGCCGTTCTGGTCCGCCCACTTCTGCGTGGCCGCACCGCAGGGAACCTGGGGCGCGCAGACGACGAGATCATTGCCGGCGAAGTCCTGCGAACTCGCGATGTTCTTCGGGTTGCCGGGAGCCACAGCGAGCGTGAGCGTGTTCGAGGCGAAGACCTCGGGGGCTCCGGCGAGCAGGTCGGCGGTCTCGAGATCGTTCATCGTCTTCTCATCGGCGGTGGCGATGACATCGGCGGGAGCGCCTTCCGTGATCTGCGAGACGAGGTCGGAGGACCCGGCGAAGGAGAACGTCACGTCGACGTTGGGTTCGGTCTTCTTGAACTCGGCGGCGATCTCGTCGAAGACCTCGGTCAGCGACGCGGCGGCGAAGACGGTGAGCGTCGTCGACTCCGCGGAATCGGTCTGCGAGTCGGATCCGGACGCCCCGGTCGAGCAGGCGCTGAGGGTGAGCAGTGCGGCAGTGCACATGGCAATCAGTCTCTTCTTCATTGGGCCAATCTATCCGCATATGCGGAGAAAACACACAGGCAAGTCAGTATTTGAGATAGAAATGGAAAAGTTTTTCCGAAACTCCGTCGCTAGGCGGTCGGTTCGGTTCCGGCGGCGAACTCCCAGTGCTCATCGACCGGAGGCAGCGGGCGCGGACCGCGCACCCGCTCGAAGTCCCATGCCAGGCCGAGCAGCGTCGCATCCGTGTAGGCGGCGCCGGCGAAGGTGACGCCCACCGGCATCCTCGTCGACGCCATCGTTCCCATCGACGTCGTCACCGTGGGCACCCCGAGGTGGCGCAGCGCGAGGTTGCCGTTCGAGTAGTGCGTTCCGTTGCGCCATGCGAGGTCCGCCGAGGTGGGATCGCGATCGGCGTCGGCGCCTCCGACGTCCGCGTTCGCGGGGAAGACGACGGCGTCGAAGCCCTCATCGTCGAGCCAGTCCTCGAGCAGTCGGACGCGGAGGTCCTCGAGCTCCCCGAGCGCCTCGGCGAACCCGGGGATCGCGGTGATGTCGATGCCGGAGGGGTGGGCGCGGGCGACGGCGACGATGTCGTCGTAGCGGTTGAGGTTGTCGGCGACCTCCGGATAGCGATCGGGCAGCGCTCCGGCGGGCAGCGGGAAGAGGAGGGCCGGGTCCGCCTTGAGGAGGCTGTCCAGTGCCGGGTCCCCGTTCGCGCGGAGGAAGTCGTCCCAGCCGAAGGCGGGCAGGGTGGTGAATTCGTGTTCCATCCAGCCGTGGGGGAGGTCGGCCGCCTCGGCGAGCCTCTCGTGGGTCGGACTTGTGCCCTCGTACTCGTCGATGAGCGGGAAGTCGGTCTCGATGACCGTCGCCCCTGCCGCTTCGAGACGTGCCCGCGTGTCCTCCCACAGGGCGCGCACGTCGGGGTGGACCTCGATGATCGGATCCGCGCCGAGGTAGCGGCGAGGGGCCGCGAGCCGCGCCCCGGCGAGCATGCCGGGGCGGCCGATGACCCGGAAGTCCGCGGGACGCCACTCGCTCGGACGCGGCAGCGGGACGGCGGTCTGGAGACGCCAGAAGTCCCCGCGCGTCTCAGGGTCGTCGGCGACGAGGACATTGAGCACCTCGAGGAGGTCGGTGACGGACTTCGTGTGCGGGACGACGACGTCGCGGGTGGGGAACAGGGGCCAGTTCCCGCGCAGGGAGATGAGTCCGCGCGAGGGGGTGTAGGCGACGATGCCGTTGTTCGAGGCGGGGCTGCGGCCCGACGACACGGTCTCCTCCCCGAGGCCGAACTGGCAGAGTGAGGCGGCCACGGCGACGCCCGAGCCGTTCGACGACCCCGACGCGTAGGCGGCGGCGAGGAAATCCCGGTTGAAGGGACTCTCCGCGCGCCCGTAGAGACCGCGCTGCATGCCGCCGTCGGCCAGCGGCGGCATCGTCGTCTTGCCGATGAGAACTGCGCCCGCCGCGCGGAGGCGGGCGACTGAAAATGCGTCCCACCGGGCTTCGAGGTCGGCGAACGCCGGTGACCCTGCGGCGACCGTGAGGCCGGCGGCCATGAACGAGTCCTTGACGGTGAAGGGGATTCCCTCGAGAGGGCGGACTGTTCCGGCGGCGAGCCTGCGGTCGGACTCCGCAGCCTCGGCATGGGCCGCCGGGTTGTCGACGACGACGGCATTGAGCGCGGGATCGGCCGCGATGCGGGCGAGGTGGACATTCAGCAGCTCTGCGGCGGAGATCGCGCCCGCAGTCAGCTGTGCGCGGAGTTCGGCGATCGTGATGGTCGGCGGCACTGGGGTCATCATTGCTCCCGGTCTCAATGGCGATGTCAGTCATTGACTGAAAATTCAGTCAGTATTACGATAGCCGACACAATGACGTTTCCAAAGGAGTGAGATGGCGAACTCAGCACAACGACGTGCGCAGACCCCGGGCGCAGCCTGCGACATGGGAGGGAAGGCGGACCGGTTCGGTCGCGTCGAACGCGCAGGCGTCGACTTCGTCCCGATCGCGGCGCGTCGATCGACGCCGGGAAACCTCTTCCGCGTCTTCGTCGGCGGCAACCTCGCCCTGTCCGTGGTGATCTTCGGGTGGCTGCCGATCTCCTTCGGGCTCAGCTTCTGGCAGGCGGTTGCCTCGAGCGCCGTCGGTCTCGTCATCGGGCTCGGACTCATGGTGCCGATGACGCTGCTGGGCACCCGCACCGGAACGAACAATCCCGTCTCCAGCGGCGCCCACTTCGGGATGCGTGGGCGCCTGCTCGGATCGACGCTGACGCTCCTCTTCGCCATCGCCTATGCGGCGATCGCCGTGTGGACCTCCGGGGAGGCGCTCGTCGCCGGAGCGCACCGCCTCTTCGGGACCGCGCAGAACGACACGGCGTTCCTCATCGGCTACGCGATCATCGCCGTCGAGGTCGTGCTCATCGCCCTCTTCGGGCATGGGACGATCGTCGCCCTGCAGAAGGTCATCATCCCCGTCGCCGGCATCCTGCTCTGCCTCGGCGTCGTCGCCTATGCTCCCGGGTTCGATCCTGCGGCGCCGGCCGAGGGCTACCTTCTCGGCGACTTCTGGCCGACGTGGCTCTTCGCGGTGACGATCTCGATCGGCGGTCCCCTCTCCTATGCGCCGTCGGTCGGCGACTACACGCGACGGATCTCGCCGCAGAGATTCAGCGACCGGCAGGTGGCTCTGGCAGCCTCGGCGGGGATCTTCACCGGCCTCTTCGCGACCGCGGTCTTCGGTGCGTTCACCGCTTCGACGTTCCCAGCACTCTCGGAGTCCTATGTCGCCGACCTCGTCGCCGCCGCCCCGACCTGGTATCTCGTCCCACTGCTCGTGCTCGCCGTCTTCGGCGGCTTCGGTCAGGGCGTCATCAATATCTACGCCAGTGGACTCGACCTCGAATCGATCATCCCCCGCCTCTCGCGCATCCAGACGACGCTGATCACCTCGGGCATCGCCGTCGTCGTCATGTACCTCGGAGTCATCGCCACCGATGCGATCTCCTCGATCACCGCGATGACCGTCGTGCTCAACGCCTTCGCCGGAACGTGGGTCGTCATCAACGGCATCGGCTTCCTCGTCGCCCGTCGGGGCCGCTACGACCCGGTCGCCCTTCAGCGGTTCGGATTCGGGCTGAGCGGCGGACGGTACTGGTTCTCCCGCGGCTGGAATCTGCGGGCGGTCATCCCGTTCCTCGGCGGCGCGACCGCGGGCCTCCTCACCGTGCAGAACGAGCTCTACGCGGCACCGCTGGCCGACGTCGCCGGTGGCGTGGACATCAGCCTGCCGGTCTCGATGATCGTCGGCGGGGGACTCTATTTGTGTGCGCTGCGGGTGTGGCCGGAGACTGGTGTCGACGACGACGCACCGGCGCCCGCCGAGGAGGCACGCCGATGAGAGAGGCGGGGCCGACCATGGCGAAACCGGATGCAAGCGCGCGGATCCTCGAAGCCACCCGCGAGGAGATCGCGGAGAACGGAGTGCGCGGGCTGCGGGTGCAGAACGTCGCGAAACGAGCCGGCGTCTCCCTGGGACTCGTCTACTACCACTTCGAGGACCGCGCAGGCCTGCTCACGGCCACAATCGACTCCGTCAACCAGGCCGTTGAAGAGCGTGTGCTCCACCCGGCGACCGATGACGACGACGTCGACACCATCATCGACCAGCTCGTCGGCGAGGTCGGTGACGCAGCCGGCCTCCGGGGGGATTCCGTCGTCTGGAACGAGATCCGCGCGATCGCCGTCTTCGAAGCCGAACTCCGCGACCCGCTGGCCGCGACGACACAGGAGTGGGAGAAGCGCTTCGGTCCGCTCCTGCGCTCCCTCGGCCTCACCGAGGCGGTCGTGGCCGAGACTGCGACCCTGCTCACCGTCCTCGTCGAGGGGATCTCGGGACGGTGGCTGAGCGACCAGCTCGACACCGCCGAGGCGCAGCGGCTCATCCGCCGCGGCGCCGCCTCCATCCTCGATGCGGCGACCGCCCGCGAGACCACCCGCGAATCTGCGGCGACCGCCCCACCGGCGACCGCCGAGACCACCACGCAGCCGACCAGCACGGCGACACCACAGACACCCCAAGGATGACGAGATGACGAACACCGATACGACGACAGCGACCGCCGCTCCCGTGGACGGCTCGAGCCCGCACTGGCGGATGCCGAGCGAAACCGCCCCGCACGATCGCGTCTACATGGCGTTCCCGCCCCGCGGACAGTCCTTCGGCGATGCCGAGGACGCCCGGCGGGCGTGGACGGTCGTCGCCCACGCGACCCAGGACTTCGTGCCCGTGACGATGGTCGTCGACCCCGATGACCGAGCCGCCGCCGAGGCAATGCTGTCGGCGGACATCGAACTGCTCACCGCGCCGCTCGACGATGCGTGGATGCGCGACATCGGACCGACCTTCGTCATCGGCGACGGCGGCCGCCGCGGCGCAGTGGACTGGACATTCAACGGGTGGGGTCGGCAGGAATGGGCGCGGTGGGGCAAGGACAGGGAGATCGGTCTTATCGTTGCCGCACATGCCGGCGCCGAGGTGGTCGATTCCGAGCTCGTCAACGAGGGCGGCGGGATCCACGTCGACGGGGCGGGGACCGTGCTCGTCACCGACACCGTCCAACTCGACCGCTTCCGCAACCCGAGCTGGTCACGGGATGAGATCGAGGCGGAGCTGCGGCGCACCCTCGGCGTCGACCGCACGATCTGGTTCCCGCGCGGACTCCACCGGGACTCGCAGCGCTTCGGCACCCGCGGTCATATCGACATCGTCGCGACCCTGCCGGACGAGCACACGGTGCTCATCCACCGGCAGCGGGATCCCCGTCACCCGGACCACCACCTGGGCCCCGTCTACGACGAGGTCCTCGCCGCCGCCTCGGCGCGTGACGGTCAGGAGTGGAAAGTCATCGAGCTCGACGCTCCCGAGCGGATCCGCGACGAGGAGGGGTGGACGGACTACAGCTACGTCAATCACCTCGTCACCAACGGGGCGGTCATCGCATGCACCTTCGACGACCCCAACGATGCCCTGGCACTCGACCGTCTCGCCGAGGCGTACCCGGGTCGCGAGATCGTCGGTGTCGATGCCCGGAACATCTTCGCCTACGGCGGCGGGATCCACTGCATCACCCAGCACCTGCCCGCAGTCTGAGTCGAGACGGCACGAGGCCCGGGACGCCATTGTCCCGGGCCTCGTCGTCTCTGTGCTGCTCCGACAGCCGGTGCGCGCGGTGCAGCGCGGCGCCGTGCGAGCAGTTCAGGGCACTCAGGTGGTGCAGTTCCCTGCTCGCACCGCGCGGCACTCAGCCCTGCGGCACCTGCTCGCCGGCCTTCATCCTCGCCCAGCGCTCCTCCCAGAACGTCGCATTCCTGATGCCGACGGCCTTGGGGTCGAACTCGGGGTCGAGGCCGAGCTTCTGCTGCCGCTCGAAGTCCCGCAGCAGCTTGAACGCCGGCTGCTGGAGGATGAGGATGCCGACGATGTTGAGCCACGCCATGGCACCGACGCCGATGTCGCCGAGCGCCCACGCATCGCTGGGGTTGTCGTTCATCACGCCGATGGCGACGGCGATGAGGATGAGCACCTGCAGGGCGCGGGTGCCGATCGTGAGGAACACGGGGTTCTTGAACTTGCCGAGCAGGTAGACGAGGTTCGTCTCCGCCATGTAGTAGTAGGCGACGATCGTCGTGAGCGCGAAGAGGAAGATCGAGATCGCGATGAAGCTCGCGCCGATGCCCGGGAAGATCGAGTCGAGACCCGACTGCGGCCAGCCCTCGCCCGGCGTCGTCTCGAGGGACTCGACGAGCTGCCCGCGACCCGAGCCGATGATCTCGCCTTCGGGGCTGAGCACGCGGTACATGCCGGTCGACAGGATCATGAAGGCCGTGGCCGAGCAGACGAAGAGGGTGTCGATGTAGACCGAACCGGCCTGGACGAGCCCCTGCTTGGTCGGGTGGGACACCTCGGCGGCGGCAGCGGCGTGGGGACCGGTGCCCTGACCGGCCTCGTTGGAGTAGATGCCGCGCTGGACGCCCCACTGGACGGCGAGGCCCATGATGCCGCCGAAGGCCGCCTGCGTGCTCGTGTCGATGCCGAACGCGGACTTGAAGATCAGCTCGATGACGGGCACGATCTGGTCGGCGTTGAGGAAGGTCACCGCGATCGCGGCGATGATGTAGATGAGGGCCATGAACGGCACGGCCAGCGACGCGAAGTGCGCGATGCGCTTGACGCCGCCGATGACGATGAAGGCCATGATGACGACGAGGGCGAGGGCCGTGACCCAGGTCGGCAGGTTCCATGCGTTCGTCACCGCACCGCCGATGGCCCGCGACTGGACGCCGGGCAGGAGGAACGACATCGCGAGGACCGTGACGGCGGCGAAGATGAAGCCGTAGACCTTGAAGAACTTCCCGAAGCGCGTGTACTCGTAGCACTTCTCGAGGTAGAAGGCCGGACCGCCGCGGTACTCACCGGTCTTGGGGTCCTTCTCCTTGTACGTCTGGCCCAGCGTCGACTCGACGTAGGAGGTCGAGGCGCCGAGGAGGGCGGAGATCCACATCCACACGACGGCACCGGGCCCGCCGAAGCCGATCGCCGTGGCGACACCGGCGATGTTGCCGACGCCGACGCGTCCGGCCAGCGACATCGACAGCGCCTGGAACGACGAGACGCCGTCCTCGGAGCTCTTGCCCCGGAACATCTGCGTGAAGATCGACTTGATCTTGCGGATCTGGACGGCGCGGGACCGGATGGTGAAGTAGACACCGGCACCGAGGCAGAGGTACACGAGTGCGGATGACCAGATGATCCCATTTAGCCATTCGATGACTGCGGACACGTTCTTCCAATCGTTGTTTCGTCGGCGGGTGCCGAGGCGGCGGGGGCAGCAGCTGCGCCACGTCGCAAGGAACCTTACCCAAGAGAATGATGTGGCTTGGCTGTGAGCCACCTCATAAGTGAAGCCGATTGTGAGCTGGGACGCAAATTCGCCGGTGAGGCCCGTCGATTCGCGGATCGCGAGGTTGCGAAATGGTTTCGACATCAACCATTTTCTGTGGGGCAGTTCACTATTTGGGACGGTATCCGTAAGATGTGACCCGGATCTCTCCGAGCAAAGACGACACGGAGAGCACACGTGGAAGACAGGAACACAATGAATCGTCGAACTGGTGTGAAGGCCGCAGCGCTCGCTGCCGCCGGCGCCCTGCTTCTCTCGGCATGCTCGACCTCGACCACCGGCAGCGACGCCGGTGGCGACGGCAGCGCGCTGACAGTCGGCACCACCGACAAAGTGGTCGCACTCGACCCGGCCGGAGCGTACGACAACGGCTCCTCACTCGTCGAGCAGCAGATCTATCCGTACATCCTCGCCTACAAGCCCGGCACCGCCGAGCTCAATCCCTCGATCGCCGAATCGGCCGACTTCACCGAGCCGAAGAAGTACGAGGTCAAGCTCAAGGACGGGCTCAAATACGCCAACGGCAACGACCTCACCTCCTCTGATGTGAAGTTCTCCTTCGACCGCCAGCTCAAGATCCAGGACCCCAACGGACCGTCGTCCCTCCTCGGCGGCCTCGAATCGGTCGAGACCCCCGACGACAAGACGGTCGTGTTCAACCTCAAGCGGGAGAACGACCAGACCTGGCCGGGCGTGCTCGCCTCGGCGGCGGGACCGATCGTCGATGAGGACGTCTTCTCGCCCGACGCGCTCACCCCGGACCAGGAGATCGTCGACGGCAAGGCGTTCTCCGGTCCGTACACGATCGACAGCTTCAAGTTCAACGAGCTCATCACGTACAAGGCGTACCCGGACTATCAGGGATACGTCGAGCCGGCGAAGACCGACAGCGTGCAGATGCGGTACTACTCCGACGCGAACAACATGAAGCTCGACGTCCAGAAGGGCACGATCGACGTCGCGTGGCGCTCACTGTCGGCGACCGACATCGAGGATCTCGGCAAGGACGAGAACCTCACCGTCCACAAGGGCCCCGGCGGGGAGATCCGCTACATCGTCTACAACATGGACACGATGCCCTTCGGCGCGAAGACCGACGACCCCGACGAGAAGAAGGCGCTGGCCGTGCGCCAGGCGATGGCCGACTCGATCGACCGTCAGGCGATCGCGAGCCAGGTCTACAAGGACACCTACACCCCGCTCTACTCCTTCGTCCCCGACGGGCTGCCGGGGGCGAACGAGGCGCTCAAGTCCGCGTACGGCGACGGCCAGGGCGGAGCGGACGTCGAGAAGGCGAAGAAGGCCCTCGAGGATGCGGGAGTGCAGACGCCCGTCGACCTCAACCTCCAGTACAACCCCGACCACTACGGTCCGTCCTCGGGCGATGAGTACGCGCTCATCAAGGATCAGCTCGACAAGACGGGGCTGTTCAACGTCAACCTCCAGTCGACGGAATGGGTCCAGTACTCCGAGGACCGCACCTCCGACGTCTACCCGATGTACCAGCTCGGGTGGTTCCCCGACTACTCGGACGCCGACAACTACCTCGTGCCGTTCTTCTACGACACGGATGAGACGCCGAGCTTCCTCGCCAACCACTTCCGTGACGACCAGATCAACAAGGAGCTCACGGATCAGGCGTCGATCGCCGACAAGGCCGAACGCGAGAAGCAGCTCGGCACGATCCAGGATCAGCTCTCCGAGCAGCTGCCGACGCTGCCGCTGCTCCAGGGCAACCAGATCGCCGTGTCCGGCAAGGACGTCAAGGGCGTCGAGGAGACCCTCGACCCCGCGTTCCAGTTCCGCTTGGCGCTGCTGAGCAAGTGAGCACCACGCGACTCGTGACCCGTCCCGGCCCGCGCCGAGGCGGCACCGAGCAGCGACGGTCACATCCCTGACCGTCGCCACCGAGGTGCAGGTGAGCCGACCGCTCGCCTGCACCTCGGTGACGCGTGCGCCCGGCGGCGCATCCGCGACTCCGCTCAGTCACGACGGCGATCCTGTCACGACGACATCTCGAAGGAACCATGTCTGCAGCCATCAGCCAACCCGAGGCGGCCGAGCCGACCGCCGCGGTCAAGAAGGCCCCGGGGAGCGGCCTGGGACGCTACGTCCTCATCCGCTTCCTCCTCATCATCCCGACCATCTTCATCCTCACCACTCTGGTGTTCTTCCTCATGCGGATCACCGGCGACCCGATCACCGCGGCACTCGGCGGACGCCTGACCCGGGAGCAGCTGGCCGAACGCGTCGCCGCCGCCGGCTACGACCGGCCGATCCTCGTCCAGTACTTCGAGTACATGGGCAACCTGCTCCGCGGTGACTTCGGGACCACCGTCTCCGACGGCCAGCCCGTCACCGAGGTGCTCCTCACCTACGGGGCGGCGACCGTCGAGCTCGTCTTCTACGCCCTCATCGTCGCGTTCATCATCGGCATCCCCTTCGGCATGATCGCCGCGTACAAGCGCGACAAGACCCCCGATGCGGTGCTGCGCATCCTCGCGATCCTCGGCTATGCGACCCCCGTGTTCTTCGCCGGCATGATCCTCAAGCTCGTCTTCGGCGTCTTCTGGCCGATCCTCCCGGTGGCCGGTCGGGGCACGACGGAGACCGAATACATCATGTCCGGGGTCGTCGATCCCACCCGCTTCTACATCATCGACGCGATCCGCATCGGCAACTTCGAAGTCCTCGGCGACGTCCTCGCCCACGCGGTCCTCCCGGCCGTGGCGCTCGGCATCCTCACTGCCGGGGTCTTCCTCCGTCTCGTGCGCACGAACCTCATCGGCACGCTCGGCCAGCAGTACATCGACTCCGGCCGCTCCCGTGGAATCTCCGAGTTCCGCCTCGTCACGAAGCACGCCTACCGGCCCGCGCTGATCCCCATCATCACCGTCATGGGCATGCAGATCGCGCTCATGCTCGCCGGCGCCGTGCTCACCGAGACGACGTTCGAATGGAAGGGCCTCGGCTTCAAGCTCGCCGAGTACCTCACGGCCCGCGACTTCGTCGCCGTCCAGGGCATCGTCGTGTTCCTCGCCGTCATCGTGGCGTTCACGAACTTCCTCGTCGACGTCATCGCCGCCTTCATCGACCCCCGAGTGAGGTACTGATGTCCGCATCCCACCCGGAGAAGACCGGGATCACCGAAGCGCCGGAGAGCGCCCAGGAGACCTTCGCCGAGGCGGCCCCCGGCACCGGTGTCCCCGCCGTCGTCCTCGATGAGAAGGCGAAGAAGTCGTGGTTCAACCGGCTGCCCATCGTCTCCCATCTGCGTCAGTCCGTCGGCCTGCAGCGCGGCATGCTCATCACGGGTCTCGTGCTCTGCGGGCTCGTGCTCATCTGCGCGGTCTTCGCCCCGCTCATCGCCCCGTACGGCTACAACCAGCTCGGCACCTCCGAGGGGAACTTCGGGGCCACGCTGCCGCCGAGCGCCGAGCACATCTGGGGCACGACCGTCGGCGGCTATGACGTGTTCTCCCGGGTCATCTGGGGAGCCCAGACCGCGGTCGCCGTCATCGTGGTCGCCGTCGTCGCCTCCCTCTTCCTCGGCGTCGCCCTCGGCCTGATCTCCGGCTACCTCGGCGGTTGGCTCGACCGGATCCTCGTCGTCATCGCCGACGCCGTCTACGCGTTCCCGACCCTGCTGCTCGCGCTCGTCATGGCGATCGCGATCTCCGGGGGACAGTCGAGCGCCTGGGGCGGCATCGCCGCTGCCGCGCTGTCCATCACCGTCGTCTTCATCCCGCAGTACTTCCGCGTCGTCCGCGCCGAGACCCTGCGGCTGAAGGCCGAGCCCTTCGTCGAATCGGCGATCGTCCTCGGGGCGTCGAAGACGCGGATCATCGGCAAGCACATCTTCCGCAACGCGACGCGCACGCTGCCGCTGATCTTCACCCTCAACTCGTCCGAGGCGATCCTCACCCTCGCCGGACTCGGGTTCCTCGGTTTCGGCATCGAACCCACCTCGGCGGCGGAATGGGGCTACGACCTCAACAAGGCGCTGCCCGACGTCACGAGCGGCGTGTGGTGGACCTCGGTCTACCCGGGTCTGGCGATCGTGCTCACGGTGCTCGGCTTCACGCTCGTCGGGGAGTCGATGAACGACCTCAACGACCCGCGCCTGCGGGTGCGGCGGAAGGCGAAGACGAAGGCCGGCGCCGCCGGTGCACGCGATCGAAAGGCCGAAGCATGAGCGCCCATCAGACAGGCAGCGGAACGACAGGGTCGGGACCGATCCTCGACGTCGACCACCTCGACGTCACCTTCTCCACCGACGCCGGTGACGTCCACGCGGTCAAGGACCTCTCGCTCGAGGTGCGTCCCGGCGAAGTGCTCGCGATCGTCGGCGAATCCGGCTCGGGCAAGACCGTGACCGCCCGTTCGATCCTCGGGCTGCTGCCGGAGACCGCGCAGCGCTCGGGTGCCGTCGTGCTCTCGGGGAGCAACGTGCTCAGCGTCGCCCCCGAGCAGCTGCGGCAGATGCGCGGCTCCGATGTCGCGATGGTCTTCCAGGAACCCTCGACGGCGCTCAACCCCGTGTTCACGGTGGGCTGGCAGATCGCCGAGGGGCTGCGCGCCCATCATCGGCGGGCGAGCCGGTCCGAGCTCAGGACCAAGGCGATCGCGGCGATGGAGCAGGTCGGGATCCCCGATGCCGCCCACCGCTTCGACTACTATCCGCACCAGTTCTCCGGCGGTCAGAAGCAGCGCATCGTCATCGCGATGGCGCTGGCGCTCGGGGCCAAGCTCATCGTCGCCGACGAGCCGACGACCGCCCTCGACGTCACGGTCCAGGCCGAGATCCTCGACCTGCTCCGCGACCTGCGCGACACCACGGGCACCGCGATCGTCCTCATCACCCACAACATGGGCGTCGTCGCCGACCTCGCCGACCGGGTGGCCGTGATGTACCGCGGGGACCTCATCGAGGTCTCCCCGGTGGACACGCTCTTCAGCGACCCGAAGGAGCAGTACACGCGCGACCTGCTCGCCGCCGTGCCGAAGCTCGGCTCAACCGTCGCCGGCAGCCGGAAGGCCGCCGTCGTCGACGAGCGGAACCGGGCGACCGCGCCTGCCGCAGGGGAGGAGCGGGACCCGGCGACCGCCTCGGCGTCCACGCCCACCTCGGTCGAACGCGACGGCGATGCCACCGCCTCGGCGAGGGAGCCCGTCGTCGTCGCGAAGGACCTCGACATCGTCTACCCCGGCGGCATCGGGCGGCCGGACTTCCATGCCGTGAGCGCGGTGAGCTTCGACATCAGAGCCGGCGAGGTCTACGGCCTCGTCGGTGAGTCGGGGTCGGGCAAGACGACGATCGGCCGGGCCATCGCCGGTCTGACGAGGGCCAGCGGCGGGAGCCTCAGCGTCCTCGGGCACGAGATGGTCGGGTTCAAGGAGGGCGGCTTCCGTCCGATCCGCAGACGCATCGGGTTCGTCTTCCAGGACCCGGCGGCGTCGTTCAACCCGCACCTGACGATCGGGGAGTGCATCGCTGAGCCGTTCGCGATCCATCGTCGCGAGATGACCGCGCGCGATCGGCAGTCCCGGGTGCTCGAGCTCCTCGACTCCGTGCAGCTGCCGGCGGAGTACGCGGGGCGCTACCCGCACGAGCTCTCCGGCGGTCAGCGGCAGCGGGCGTCGCTCGCGCGGGGTCTCGCGCTCGACCCCGAGCTGCTCATCGCCGATGAGCCGACCTCGGCCCTCGACGTGTCGGTGCAGGCGAAGGTCCTCGAACTCTTCGTCGAGCTGCAGAACCGGTTCGACTTCGCGGCGCTCTTCATCAGCCACGACCTCGCCGTCGTCGACATGCTCTCGGATCGCATCGGCGTGCTCTACCATGGCCGACTGCTCGAGGAGGGGACCGGCGAGCAGGTGCTCGGGGCGCCGAGCAACGACTACACGAAGCGGCTCATCGCGTCCCTGCCGGTGCCCGACCCGGCCGAGCAGAAGGAGCGGCGCGAGCTCGCGCGGCAGCTGCGGGTCGCCTCAGGGGCGTAGCGCAGCAGCCGCTTTACGGGCGCTGGACCACACAGTGTGGCCCAGCGCCCGGAAGGCGGCTGAATGGCAGAGCGGCAGGGTCGTCGAGCGGCGGGGTTGTCGAGCGGCGGGGCTGCTGAGAAACAGAGCTGCTTCGCGGACGGTCCTACTTGCCGTCGGAGATGAAGTCGAGCATGCCCGCCTCGTTGACGGGCAGCGCGAGGAGACGGTCGAGTTCGGCGTCGTCGGCGTCGATGCCGACGATGCGCAGCGCGTAGAGCGTGAACTCGCGCTCGATCTGGTCGGAGTCGAGCTCACCGCCGGGACGGAACCAGATCGAGAGGGAGTTGCAGATCGAGAGGATCGCCCGGGTCGCGAGCTGCGCGTGGCTGACCCGGAACGCACCCGAGTCGATGCCCGCCTGGATGATGTCGCCGAGGATGTCCCTGGCCTCCCGCTGCAGCGTCTTGATCCGGGCGGCGTTCTCTCCGCCCAGGCGCTCGGTGTCGCGCAGCAGGACCGTGGAGACGGAGACGTTGGCCATGCGGTAGCGGGAGAGGTAGCGCACGGAGACCGCGAGCTGATCGACGGGATCGTCGTCGACCTCGGCGATGACGGCCCGACTGTGCTCGATGTACCACGTGTAGGCTGCGTGGACGAGTTCGTAGAGGGCTTCCTGCTTCGACGGGAAGTAGTAGTAGAGGGCGGAGAGGCTCAGCCCCGCCGCCTGGGCGATATCGCGGATCGACGCACCGTCGAAGCCCTTCGTCGCGAAGGTGTCGCGGGCCGACCGGAGGATGTTGTTGCGGCCGTTCGTTGCTCTCACGTGACCACGCTCCTCGGTCATTGGGGATCGAACATTCTTTCAAGTGGGTTCACTCGCCCCTCGACAATACCGCAGAACCTCACTGTGAGGACCGTCACCCTGCAACTTCGGAATGATTAAAGTTTCAAGCATGTTGTCAGTCGGTGGAGCCGTCGTCATCTCCGGCGCCGGCCCGGTTCCGGCGGCGGATGTCGCCGGTCCACTGCTCACCATCGACAGACAGCGAAGGACATTCATGCTCAAGGTCGCGATCATTCCCGGCACCAACCGTCCCCAGGCCCTCAACCCGCAGGTCGTCGCCTGGGTCAAGGACCAGCTCGACGCCCGAGACGACATCACCGCCGAGGTCGTCCACTTCGCCGACTTCGACCTCCCCCTCCTCGACGAGGTCATCCCCGCCGGTGCCCAGATGTACGCGAACGCCCACACCAAGGCCTGGGCGGCGAAGCTCGACGAGTTCGACGCCTTCATCTTCGTCACGCCTGAGTACAACCACTCGATCTCCGGCTCGCTGAAGAACGCACTCGACTTCGTCGCCGCCGAGTTCAACCACAAGGTCGCCGGCATCGTCAACTACGGAGCCGACAAGGGCGTGCGCGCGGCCGAGCACCTGCGCCACATCCTCGCCAACTACAAGGTCGCCGTCGTCCGCGACCAGGCCTCCTTCAGCATCTTCACCGATGTCACTGACGGCACCTTCACGCCCACCGAGGTGTCCGCCGCACCGTTCGCCTCGATGGTCGATGACCTCGTCGCCTGGGGCGGCGCGCTCAAGGGCGTCCGCGAGGACGCCGCCTCCGTCACCGTCTGAGCGAATCACCCAGCCCGCCTGCCGTGTCCGCGGCCGGCGGGCTGTGTCGTGTCCGGACGACCTCGCCGAGGCGGCCGGACCTCGGCGCCGGGAACGCCGGTGGCCGCGGGCGGCCGGGCACCACCTCGGCGAGTGACCCCCTGTGATCTGGGCGACACCGCTGGGGTAGGGTCGGATCAGTGAACGATCGCTCGGCGCCGGACCCGGCGCCGTGATCCCCGCCGTCCCCGACGCGAAGGAATCCCATGGACATCACAGACACAGTCGCCCTTGTCACCGGCGGAGCCTCGGGGCTCGGCCGCGCCACCACGGAGACGCTGCTCGCCGGCGGGGCGCAGGTCGTCATGGTCGACCTCAACGCCGAGGTGGGGGAGCAGGTGGCCCGCGAACTCGGCGACCGTGCCCACTTCGTCGCCGCTGACGTCACCGACGAAGCACAGGTGCAGGCAGCCGTCGACACGGCCACCGCGCTCGGCTCCCTGCGCATCGTCGTCAACTGCGCGGGCGTGGCGACCCCGGGCAAGCTCGTGTCGAAGAAGGGCCCGCTGCCCCTCGACGCGTTCACCAAGGTCCTCGCCATCAACGTCGTCGGCACCGTCAACGTCTGCCGCCTCGCCGCCGCCGCAATGCAGCAGGAGGAGCCGGTCGGCGAAGAGCGCGGCGTCATCGTCAACACCGCCTCGGTCGCGGCGTTCGACGGCCAGATCGGACAGATCGCCTACTCCGCGTCGAAGGGCGCGGTGGCCGCGGTGACCCTTCCGATGGCGCGCGAACTCGCCGCCTCGCTCATCCGCGTCGTCACGATCGCCCCCGGCATCTTCGAGACGCCGATGATGGCAGGACTGCCCGCCGAGGCGCAGGAATCGCTGGGGAAGTCCGTGCCCCACCCCGCGCGGCTGGGCAAGCCCGCCGAATACGCCCAGCTCGTCGAATCGATCGTCGCGAACCCGATGCTCAACGGAGAGACGATCCGCCTCGACGGCGCGATCCGCATGGCGCCGAAGTGATCTGAGGTCAGCGGGACTCGTTGACGAGCAGGGCGAGCTGGACGCGGGTGCTCACCTCGAGCTTGTCGAAGATCCTCGCGAGGTGGGTCTTCACGGTCGCTGTCGAGACGAAGAGCGACCGCGCCACCTGGGCGTTCGTCATGCCGCTCGCCACCGCCTCGGCGATCTCCCGTTCCCTCGCGGTCAGCGCCGCGAGCGGATCGGGGCGATTCGGCTGGGCAGGATTCCGCATGCTGCCCGGGCCGCCCTGACCGGTCGACCGTCCGAAGGCTCCGGCAAGGAACGCGTCGTCACGGCCGGTGCTGCTGCCGGCGGTCGGGACCCCGTCCTGCCGCTGCGGTGCGCGGCCGTCAGCCGATCGCGCCTGGTCGAGCAGCGAATCCATCACTCCGGGTGAGAGCGTGCGCGTGCCGCCGGCGGCGGCGCGCACCGCGTTGATGAGCTCATCGGGCGGGGTGTCCTTGAGGATGTAGCCGGCGGCCCCAGCGCGCAGCGCCTCGTGGACGAATTCGTCGGTGCCGAACGCGGTGAGGACGAGCACCTCGGGGCGGTCGGCCTGCGCCATGAGCGTGCGGGTCGCCGCGAGCCCGTCCATGACCGGCATCCGCAGGTCCATGAGGATGAGATCGGGAGCGAGCTCACGGGAGAGGGCGACGGCCTCCTCGCCGTTGGTCGCCTCGGCGACGATCTCTATGTCCTTCGCGGCGCCGAGGAGGAGCGTGAGTCCCGAGCGCATGAGCGACTCGTCGTCGGCGATGATGATCCTCAGGCTCATGCGGTCTCCTCGGTCGACGGGGCGGAGGCGGGGCGGGCGGTGGGCCGCTGGTCGGGCACCGCGCGTTCGAGACTCGACCGTCCGTGCTCCTCGGTCTCCGGGTCGGCGCTGTCGCGGGTCTGCCGCGCGCTGTCGTCAGCGGGTGCGGAATCCGGTGAGGCGCTGAGTCCGGGCGCGGGAATCCGCGCGCGGAGGACGAAATCGGGTCCGGTGGTGACCGTGAGGTCGCCGCCCATCGCCTCCATCCGCTCGCGCAGGCCGAGCAGTCCGAGCCCGGATCCGGCGATCGGCGACATCTGAGGCGGCACCGCGGTGCTGCGTCCGGCGCCGACGGCACGGTGGCGCGTCACCGGGTTGCTCGCGGTGAGCAGCAGGGCGTCTCCTGTGGCGTCGACGGCGACGGTGATCGTCAGCCGCGCGCCGGGCGCGTGCTTGACGGCGTTTGTCATCGCCTCCTGGACGAAGCGGTAGATCGTCGTGCGTTCAAGGGCGCCGAGGCTGTGGAGCGATGCGGCGGTGAGCGGCGGTTCGTAGACGAGGTCGACGCTGTCCGCACGGCCGCGGACGAGTGGTTCGAGGTCGGGATCGACGACGGTGCCCTGGTCGTCGCCGCGCAGCATCGTCAGCACTTCGCGCAGTTCGACGCCGGAGCGGCGGGCGCTGTCGGCGATGAGCCTGGCACTCTCGCGCACCGACGCCGGGTCGAGATCCTCGCGGACGGAGAGCGCACCGGAGTACATCGCGATGACGCTGAGGTGGTGTGACAGGGAGTCGTGCATGTCGCGGGCGATGCTCCGGCGCACCTCGGCGATCGCCCGCTCCTGCCGGGACTGCCCGCGCAGGAGTGTCTGGGCGGCGGAGTCGATGAAGCCCTGCTCACGGGCACCGCGGATGACGCCGATGACGACGATGATCGACAGGGACGACAGATTGAAGAGGTAGACGGGCAGCTGGAAGCCGCCGAGGGCCGTGGGGGTGATGACGTAGGCGAAGGTGAGTGCGGCGATCGAGACGAGGAGCGTCGAGATGGTGAGGAGCCAGTTGCGCCGCGCGCACAGCGTGATCATCAGCAGCCCCGACGACGCGATTCCGAGGACTCCGATGGTTCCGAAGGCGACGCCGATGAGACCGAGCGTGACGGGAATCCACCCTCCGGTGTGCCGCTGCAGGGATTCGACCGATCCGTCCCGGTCGAGGAACGTCTCGCCTCCGCGGCCACTCGTCGACAGGAATTCCCGGAGCTTCTCAGCCGCCAGGACTTTGGGCCTCAGCGTCGAGCGGGGAACGGTCCGCCCGTCGAGCCAGAGGACGATGGGCAGGCAGGCCAGGGAGATCGCCCCGAAGACGATGTGGATGGTGATCTCGGCGTTTCGGCTGAATTCGTCGACAGCGGGATCGTTCGGGTTCGACCAGTTGGCGGCAATGAGACCGGCAACGATGAGTGCGCCGATGACGAAGCAGATCGTCGTCCAGAGGGCGGCGCGGAAGAAACGGTGGTGGCGGGCGCGAAAGGGCACCCTTCGACGATACCCGGGCGGTCGCCTCGGCGAGGTCAGCCGAAAGGATGAGAATGTCCATGCCGATGACGGACAGCGGCCACGGGCGGACCGTGGAACGGTGGAGAGCATGAGCCCTCGAATCCCCACCGCGTATCTGCGTCTGCTCCGCGATCTGCCGGGCAACCGCTGGTTCAAGCCCGCCCTCCTCGTCGGGCTTGCCGCACTGTACTACCTCGTCTTCCTCGTCGGACTCCTCACCGTCGTCGCCGTCTGGTTGGGACTCAGTGCCGACGATGTCGACACCGCCGTCGCCGGCATCGACGATCTCAACACGGTGACGGGTCTCCTCACGATGCTGCTGTCCGTCATCCTCATGTGGCCGACCCTCGAACTGGCGATGCTCACCGTCTACCAGCGCTGGTTCTTCCCGCTCATCTCCGTGCGGAGGAGCGGCGGGGCAGCAGGGTCAGGGGTCAACGCTGAGGCCGCTGCGGCGACGGACCCGGCTGGTGCGGAGGCCGACCCGGACGGACTGAGGGCCGATGCGGCGGCGGACCCTGCTGGCACGGGGTTCGACGGGAGGGGCGACGGCGCAGACGGCTCGTGGGCTCAGCAGACCCGCGCTCGGCCCAACTCAGTTCCCGGAGGGATGCGGTGGCGGCTGCTGGGGCGGTATCTTCTGCTCTCGTTGGTGGTGTGGGCGGTCGGTCTCGTCGTCCTCGGGATCATCGCGCCTGAAACGGTCGCCATCGAACACGGCGTCGCATGGGGGCACCAGCTCGCGCTGCAGCTGGTCCTCGTCCTGCTGCTCGTCCCACTCCAGGCGATGAGCGAGGAGCTCGTCTTCCGCGGGCTTGCGATGACCGTCATCGGCAGCTGGATGCGTCATCCTGCGTGGGCACTTCTCCTGCCTATCCCGCTCTTCGTGGCCGGACACATCTATGATGTGCCCGGTCTCATCAGCGTCGGGATCTTCGCCGTCGTCATGGGTGTGCTCACGCTGAAGACGAACGGGCTCGAGGCGGCGATCGCCTTCCACACGGTCAACAACCTCTTCGCCTTCGGCTTCGGCATCATCGCCGGCACCGATCTCAATGCGACGGACACGCCGCCGGCGGTGCTCGCGGTCGGCACTGCCGCGCCGATCGTCTTCGCGCTCGTCGTCATCCTCGACGCCCGTCGTCGTGGTCCCGAACTGCGGGTGCCGCGGACTGCAGGCACAGTCGGCGCGATCGGCCCCGGTGCGACAGTTGCGCGACGACCTGTCCGCGCCCATCGCGACCTGGGCCCGGGAACCCCCTCCGGCGTGCCCGCACCGGGACTGCCCTCACACCGTGAAGCGCACCCCCGTGAAGTTCCTCCGCCACGCGGCGACCTCGGTCGCGATGTCGTCGAGGACAGCCTCGGCGGATGGATCTGACGTCGCGGCCGACCGTGGCGTCACGGGGATCTCCCGCCGGGTTCGCGTCGCGGGCCCGGCCCCCGGAGTGGAGGCGCCGATGCGCTCACACCGTCGGCAGGACCGCGGTGATGGCGAAGCCGCCCTCCTCTGTGGGTCCCACGGTGAGTCTGCCGCCGAGTGCCTCGACCCGCTCTCGCATGCCGGTGAGACCGAAACCCGCTCCGGCCGCAGTCTGCGGGTCCGGTGCGATCCCGTTCCCCGCGCCGGCAGCGGTTCGGTTCCGCGCGCTGGGCGCGCCATTGACGACGGAGACGACGATCCCGGCGTCCACGGATGTGACGTCCACCTGGATCGGCGCTCCCGCGGCATGACGCAGCGCGTTCGACAGGCCCTCCTGAACGACACGGAAGGCGGTGAGACCGGCTGTCGGAGCGACGCGGGCGGAATCGGGCGCGAACTCGAGGTCGACGTGTGCGCCCGTGCTCCGCGTCGCCGAGACGAGCCCGGGGATGTCATCGATCGTCGGCTGCGGTGCCAGATCGGCGTCGTGGCTGCCGCGGAGGACAGCGAGGAGTCCGCGCATCTCGGTGAGCGCCTGCCGGGCGGATCCGGCAATCGAATCGAACTCCTCCCGGCTGCGCTGGTCGAGGTCGGGCAGCCGGTACTGCGCCGTCGTCGCCTGCACGCTGATGACGGACATGCTGTGTGCGACGACGTCGTGGAGTTCCTGGGCGATGCGGTTGCGGTTGTCGAGTTCGGTGCGCTTGGCCGCCTCCGCGGCACCGAGCCGACGTTCGGCGGCCAACTGACTGCGTCCGGTCAGCCACAGGCGCAGCAGGACGGCGATGCCTCCGACCCCGGCGGTGATCGCCGCGGTCGTGATCGCGTTCGCGAACGCTCCCTGGAAGGCCCCGGCGTGCGGGAGGAGCAGGCTGCCCGCGCCGATGACGGCGCTGACCGCCCAGGCGGCCACAAGGTGGGGCCAGCGGTGACGGAGACCGAGGACGATGCAGGTGAGTCCGAGGGCGATCGTCGTCGTCACCGCCCACGGCCAGACGAGACCGGAGGTATGCGCAGTCGCGGCGATGCCGGCGGCCGAGGACACCGCGCCGACGACGACGGCGAGGGTGGGCAGGCGAATCGCGAGGACGGGGGCGACCGCCTGACCGAGGGCGATGAGCATCGCGACGACGACCCACATCCCGTACGCCGAGGCGAAGACGGGCCAGCCGACGGCCACGAGCACGACGGCGGCGAGGATCGTCGTCAGCCAGTACCAGCCGTCGGAACCGATGAGCGCCTGCAACTGGGTGGGCTCCTGCGTGTCAGCAGGCTCGAGCGGCGCGGTGGGCGTGTGCATGTCAGTGGTCTCCTGCGATTCGGACGATCGCTGTGGTGTGGGGGACTGCGGCGGTCGGATGAGCGTGGTCATCGTGACACCGTCTGGGCGGTGTCCACCACCATCGTGTCAGTGGCGTGTGACACAGTCGAGGCAGTGGGGGTCGACAGGACGCCGCTCGACGAGGACGCAGGAGTCGATGTGCCCCATGCAGCGGTGCCGGGTCGACTCGCCGGGGTCGGCGCTGTCACGACTGGATTGAGCCCCGCGGTGACCGCGGCGACCTCGAGCAGCGCCATGGCATGGAGGACGAAGGGGAAGGTGAGGAGAAGGACGAGACCGGCGGCGAACTGGAAGGTCGCCTCGGCAGTGAAGCCGAGATCGACGACGGGTGACCGGTTCCATCCGGCGACGATGAGGTCGATCAGACCCGATCCGTCGTCGGGGAGGAAGCGGCCCCACCAGAAGTAGGTGAGTCCGCCGAGCCCGCCGAAGAACCAGGACACTGCGACGCTGAAGGTGACGATGCGCACGGGCAGGGCGAAGAGCGATTCGAAGAGCAGGTCGAGCCAGCGCCTCCCGTCGCCGATGATGCTCAGCCACCCCCGCAGCCCGTGCCCGCGAGGACGATGAGGCACAGCGGCGAGCGGGGCACCCCACTGCCTGACACGGGCGCGGGAGAGATCAGCGAAGCTCGAGGCGACGACGAGGACGACGGGAAGGAGAAGGACGCCGACCCAGATGACCGCCGTGCCCAGGGCCAGGGCGAAGAGCGGAATGAGGATGATGACGGCCGCGACCGAGACTGCCAGACCCGGAACGACGAGGCGAGCATCGCGACCGAGGGTGCGGACCCGGCGCGACCACCCTGAGCCGTGGCTGTGGGGTGTCGCTGCCGGGTCGCTCGGTGGTCGGTCGGCGGACGCGGGCGCGACAACGGTGTGCGGTGGCTGCGCGGCGAAGGTGTTCATCAGGCTGCTCCTCTGTGTTCTCGGATCGACGAGGGGTTCGCCGACGAGAGGCACATTAGGGAGGCGGTCTGCGGTCGCGCATCATACTCAGGGGTGAACCTGGCAGCCGCCGAGGTGGTCCTCGCGGCCGACGTCGCCAGGCGGTGCCCGTGTGTGCGACGGTCCGCTGCCTGCAGTCGGGTAGCGTGAGAGCATGCCGGACACTCAGCCCACCCCCATCCGCGTCGCGATCGTCGACGATCAGGCGATGGTCCGTCAGGGGTTCGGAGCGCTCCTCGACGCCCAGTCGGACATGAGCGTCGTCGGCAGCGCCGAGGACGGCGCGCAGGTCGTCGACCTCGTGCGTCGCACCGCGCCCGACGTCATTCTCATGGACATCCGCATGCCGCAGCTCAACGGGCTCGACGCCACCCGGGCGGTGTTCGCGATGCCCGGTGATCACCCGAAGGTCATCATGCTCACGACCTTCGACGCCGACGAGTACGTCTTCGCCGCTCTGCGCGCCGGGGCCAGCGGGTTCCTCCTCAAGGATGCGACCGCCGAGGATCTCATCAATGCCGTCCGCGTCGTCGCCGCCGGTGAGTCGCTGCTCGCCCCGTCGGTGACGCGACGCCTCATCGCCGAATACGTCAGCGGTCCGACGGTCGCAAAGGACACCGCCGTGCTCGGCCAGCTCACCGAACGCGAGATCGACGTCATGACGCTGGTCGCCAAGGGCAGGACGAACGCCGAGGTGGCCGCCGACCTCTTCCTCGCCGAACAGACGGTGAAGACCCATGTGTCACGGATCCTTGCGAAGCTCGGACTGCGGGACCGGACGCAGATCGTCGTCGCCGCCTACGAGTCCGGTCTCGTCGTCGCCGGAGGGTAGGGCGCCCTGGCGCCCTACCGGGCGAATCGGCCGCCGAGGCCCTTGAGGATCGTCTCAGCCGGCTCCGGTCGCGCCGCGCGGTAGCCGGTGCCGGCCCAGAGGTGCAGGTTGTCGGGGTCGCCGGCCTGCTTCGCCGCGGCCCGCAGTCCCTTCGTCAGATGGTGCAGCGCCGGATAGGCGTCGAGGGCGATCGGATCGAACTCACGGACGAAGTCATTGACGAGGGCTCGCGCCGGCCGACCGGTGAAGGCCCGTGTCAGGCGGGTCTGCGAATAGACGGCCGGATCCTGGAGGGCGGCCCGGTGCGGTGCCGACGTGCCGGCCTCGTCGGCGAGGAGCAGGAGGGTCCCGACGACGACCGCGCTCGCCCCGGCGTCGAGGAGGGCGGCCACGGCCTCCGCACCGTCGACTCCTCCTCCGGCGGCGATGGGGAGGTCCACCTCGGCGCGGATCTCCCGGACGAGATCGACCGTGGGACGGTCCTCGATCTCGCGAGTCGGATCCGCGGTGCCCGTGTGCCCGCCGGCGCTCGGGCCCTGGACGATGAGGGCGTCGACACCGCGAGCGGCTGCGTCGCGGGCTTCGTCGACCGCAGTCACCGTGGCGGCGACCTGGGTGCCGACGGCGTGGAGGCGGTCGACCACCTCGGTGGTGGGGAGATTGAAGGTCATCGACACGAGCGGCACGGGGTGCGCGACGAGCCAGTCGATCTTCGCCGGGTAGTGGTCGTCGTCGCTGACCGGGTCGCGATCGAGAGCGACTCCGAGGTCGGCGGCCCGCGGTTCGAGGGCGGTGACGAAGCCGTCGAAGGATTCGCGGTCGAGTGCGACGGCATTGGGGGCGAAGAGGTTGACTCCGAACGTCTCCGTCTCCTCGCGCGCGGCCTCGACGAGCGGGGCCATCGCCTCGGCGGTGAGGTAGCCGCCGGCGACGAAGGGGAACCCGCCCGCGCGGGCGACGGCGGCGACGAGGTCGGGGGTCGTGGTCCCGCCGGCCATGGGGGCGCCGATGATCGGCAGGGCGGTGGTCGCGAAGGCGATGGTCATGGTCGCTGCTCCTGACGTCGGGTCTGCTGCCATTCTCGCACTCGGGAGCGCTGTCCGACAGCGCCGCGTCCCCCGCAGGTATGACACCTGATCGCCAGGTCGCACCTCTGAGGTGATGCGGACTCCCGGACCCGCTCCCTAACGTCGCTCCCGCCAGGCACTCGCCGTCGAACCAGGAGTCACGATGTCCCTCAGCAGAACCGCGCCCATCGCTGCGGACCGCCCATTCACGCGTGATCGGGTTCTCGATCTCGTGCGCTTCGGCTGCCTCCTCGTCGTGGTCGTCCTCCACACGATGATGAGCGGGGTCGAGCTCGGCACCGACGGTGCGATCGTTCCG
This sequence comes from Brevibacterium sp. 2SA, assembly GCF_005502845.1. Lineage (NCBI taxonomy): Bacteria > Bacillati > Actinomycetota > Actinomycetes > Micrococcales > Brevibacteriaceae > Brevibacterium > Brevibacterium sp. 2SA. The sequence goes on from NZ_SCMW01000004.1 coordinate 70,119, forward strand.
ACGGTGGCGCTGTCGGGCACGACCGGGTTCGCGCTCGCCTCATGGGCGTTTCAGATCATGCCGCTCTTCTTCGCCATCGGCGGGTTCGCGGCCCTCCAGCAGTGGCGGCGCACGATCGCCGGCGGCGGCACTGGGGCCGACTACCTGCGGGTGCGCGTCCGCAGGCTCGTCGCCCCTGTCACCGTGCTCGTCCTCGGCGCCGGCACCGGGCTCGCCTTGGCCTCCGAATCCGGCGTGCCGCGCGGTCTCCTCGCCGAGGCGAGCCTGCGCATCGGCCAGCCCCTTTGGTTCCTCGCCGTCTACGTCGGTCTCACTGCACTCGTGCCGTTCATGGCGCAGTTCCATGAGCGCGCGCCGAGGCGGACCCTCGTCGTGCTCGCCGGTGCCGTCGCGATGGTCGACGGCCTCGTCCGTGTCACGGGACTGACCGGACTGGGCTATCTCAATCTTCTCGTCGTCTGGCCGCTCATCCAGCAGTTGGGGTTCGTCTATGACGACCTGCGCCGACGCACGGTCGCACCGACCGGGCTCGCCGCGGTCGCAGCGATGGCGCTCGGTGCTCTGGTCCTGCTCGTCTCCGCCGGTGTCTACAGTCCGAACATGCTCGTCAACCTCAACCCGCCCACGGGCGCCCTCGTCCTCCTCGGACTCGTGCAGCTGTGTCTGCTGCGGCTGGTCCACGACAGCTTCGCCGCCGCCCTCGACCGCGGCCCGGGTTGGGAACGGGTGATCGCGTGGGGCAACGCCAACGGCATGCACGTCTACCTCTGGCACATGAGTGTCATCATCGCGCTCATCGGCATCCAGGGCGCGGCGGCCGGTGCGCTCGCCGGCACCGGAACCGGCGTCGGAACATGGCTGAGCGGCGTCGTGGTCCCGACCGTCGAATCCCCGTGGTGGTGGTTGACGCGGCTGCCGTGGGTGGTCCTCGTCGGCGGACTGGCCGCCGTGGTCGCGGCGGGGATGGCTAAGGTCGATGTGCCTGCACCGGCACGGTTGGACAGCCTGGGGCGGGGGCTCGAGTCGGTCCTGGGACTGAGACTCTCCGAGCGAGTCCGGGCAGCGTCCGCGGTCGGGTGTGCCATGGCGGGAATCGGCATCGCCCTGCTCGTCGGTCTCGCGCCGTTCGTCTGGACGCTCCTCGCAGCAGGGCTGCTCTTCGCCGGGCTCGTCCTCGCCGCAGGCCTTCGCCGACCGGCCGCGGACGTCGCTTCGGAACCGGATCTCGCTCCGGGCCCGGATCTCGTTCCGGCTGCGGAGAACTCACCGCGGCCGCGGACGTCAGTCTTCGACGAGCCGGGCGAGCGCCTCGGTGACGGTGCCCCAGCCCTCGAAGAAGCCGAGCTCCTCATGCGCGGCACGCTGCTGCGGATCGGCATGGCGGACGATCGCGCGGTAGTCGGTGCCGGCCTCCCCGTCGCCGAGGATGATCTCCGTGGTCATCGCAACGGGGGCGGGCAGTGCGGGATGCCACGTGCTGTCGACGGCGTTGGTGAAGACGAGCCGTGCGTTCTCCTCGATGCGGAGGAAGACGGCGTCGACGTGCGGGACGAATGTCTGGCCGTCCTCGCTCATGCCGGTGACGAACGCGCCGCCGGGACGCAGGTCGAGGGCGTCGACGCGCAGGACGAGCGGCTTGGGAATCCACCACTGGACCAGCTGGGCAGGATTCGTCCACGCCTCCCAGATCGCTTCGCGGGGCGCGCGGATGACGCGTTCGATGAGCAGGTCCCGGTCGGGGTCGATGTCGCGGCCGGGTTCGCGGGCGGAGTCGGAGCTGAGGGCCATGGGGTCTCCTGATGAGTGATCGGGCGTAGGCCAAACATCGCATGTCCGGCGGCGGAAGGGAAGTGGATGGGGTGCGCAACCGGCGCCCCGGATGACGAATCATGACACCCCGTGACGGCCCGATGACGCTCGGTGACTCCACGGGACGCGCGGTTCCGTCACCGCCGCGATCCAACCCCAGACTGGTGGGACTTCGGCATCGACGTCGAGGGTCTCATGAGAAGGAAGGAAACGCCGTGAGCGCATCAGACCGCAGCTCGACCGGCCGCAGCGGAGTCTCGACCCGCTCGGTGCACGCAGGCGCCGCCCCGGAATCGCACACCGGTTCCGTCGTCGCCCCGATCTTCCAGACCTCGACCTTCCAGATGGACGTCCCGGGTCAGACCCGGGCCGGCTTCGACTACGCCCGCACGGGCACCCCGAACCGCAGCGACCTCGAGGAGGTGCTCTGCGATCTCGAGGGCGCGTCCTATGCGGCGGCCGTCAACTCCGGCACCTCCGCCGAGGTGGCGGTGTTCTCCGCGCTGCTGAGCCCCGGCGATGAGATCATCATCCCCCGCGACGTCTACGGCGGAACGTATCGCCTGCTCGTCAATGAGTACGCGCGCTGGGGAGTCGGCATCCGCACCGTCGACCTCACCGACTCGCGCGCGCTGGCGGCGGCGATCTCCGACCGCACGGCGATCGTGTGGGCGGAGACCCCGAGCAACCCCGGCCTCGACGTCATCGACATCGCCGAGACCGCGCGCATCGCTCATGCCGCGAACGCGCTGCTCGCCGTCGATTCGACGTTCGCGACCCCGTACCTCCAGCGTCCGATCGAGTTCGGCGCCGACCTCGTCATCCATTCGACGACGAAGTTCATCAACGGCCATTCCGATGTCATCGGCGGGGCCGTGCTCGCCGGCGACGGGCAGACCTGTCCTCGCGCCGCCGAGGTGATCGACCGTCTGACCAGTCACTTCGCATCCGTGGGGCTGGGCATCTCTCCGTTCGACGCGTGGCTGACCAGGCGCGGCATCAAGACGCTGCCGGTGCGCATGGCTGCGCACTGCGCGAATGCCCAGGCTGTGGCCGAATGGCTCGAGGCGCGCTCGGAGATCGCCGAGGTCTACTACCCGGGTCTGCCCTCCCACCCCGGGCACGAGATCGCGAAGCGGCAGATGAGCGGATTCGGAGGAGTCGTCTCATTCTCCACCGACACCGAGGAGCGGGCGCTGGCCCTGGTGAGGAGCACGAAGCTCATCACCCTCGCCGAGTCGCTCGGCGGCGTCGAATCCCTCATCGACCACCCCGCGACGATGACGCACCTCGCCGTCGCCGACTGCGAGCTGAGCATCTCCGGCCGCTTCATCCGCCTCTCCGTCGGCATCGAGGACATTGCGGACATCCTCGCCGACCTCGACGCGGCACTGGGGGCGACGAACGCGGCGATCGGTGCAGCCGAGACTGACGGGGCGGTCCCGGAGGCGCCTGACGGGCAGGCCGCCCCAGAGTCCAAGCCGGCGCCCGACGCCCAGGCGGGAGTCGCCTCGGTGACGGTCCTCGAGAACGCCTGAGCTTCCCCGGCACCTCGGTACGATGACCGCCAGCTGAGACAGCGAGCGACGAGATTGCGCAGTCCTCGGCCGCCCGGCCGTCCGGTGCAGCTGCGGGCGGAAACGAACAGGTGCTGGACGAAACGCACCTCCTGACCAGCGCATCCGCTTCTCGCAGTCGCGGGGTTCCGGCAGTCTGAGATGCGCTCTCGTCGGTGCTGCGCGGTGTTCTCGGAGCGGCGGAAGGACCGACGACACTCTTGACGCTGTCGTCGCGGCCCCATTAGATTGATCCCCGGCCAAAGGTCTGAAAGTGATCCAATGAATCGATGGGGATGAACATGGGCACGACGATCAAGCACCTCGGAGTCAGAGACAGCGACCGCAGGACGGTCCGACCGAAGCGGGGTGCGGCCGCAGGCGTCCTACTCGCCGCGCTCCTCCTCGGCGCCTCAGCATGTGCCACAGGCGATGCAGGGAGCGCGCCGGAGGAGTCCGCGGACGGCAGCTGCGGGCGGCTTGCCGTCGCCGACGGGTGGTACGGGGACAACGCGCAGCGGCTCCAGGAGATGATCGACGCGAACGCCACGTGCGACGGAGCCACCCCGGAGGGAGGAGCGCAGCCGATGGCGGTGTTCGACTGGGACAACACCGTGGTCAAGAACGACATCGGCGATGCGACGACGTTCTGGATGCTGCGCAACAGCAAGGTGCTCCAGCCTGCGGGCCGGGACTGGGCGACGGTGAGCGACTACCTCACCGACGAGGCGACAGGCAGGCTCAACGAGGTCTGCGGTGACCTCGCCGACCCGGGCGCCCCGCTGCCGACCGGCGAGAAGGACGGTGTGAAATGCGCCGCAGAGATCCTCTCGGTGTACTCCGAGGGGGAGACGACGGACAAGGCCGCTGCCTTTGAGGGGTTCGACGCCCGCCGAATCGAACCGGCCTACGCCTTCGCGGCACAGCTGCTCGAGGGGCTGACGCCCAAGCAGGTGACCGAATACGTCACCGCGGCGAAGAAGGAGAACCTCGATGCCGCCGAGGGCACGATGAATGAGGTCGGCGGCACCGAGGTGACCGGATGGGTGCGCATCTACCCGCAGATCAAGGACCTCATCACCACCCTGCAGGACGCCGGTTTCGACGTGCGCATCGTCTCAGCGTCATCGCAGCCGGCCGTGAGGATCTGGGCCGCCGAGGTCGGGGTCGATGCCGATCAGGTGACCGGGGTGCAGACCCTCGAGAACGGCGGCAAGCTCACGAGCACGCTCGCCTCGTGCGGCGGTGATGCGGCCGCGATGCCCTACATCGAGGGCAAGCGCTGCTTCATCAATGAACAGCTGTTGGGCATCCCCCCAGCCCAGGCGTTCGAGCCGGCCCCCGAGGCGCAGCGTCAGGTCTTCGCCGCCGGCGACTCGGACACCGACGTCACCTTCGTCGGCGACGCCACCGGCCTGCGTCTGGCGATCAATCGCAACAAAACGGAGTTGATGTGCAATGCCTACGCCAACGCCGACGGCAAGTGGATCGTCAATCCGATGTTCATCGCTCCCGAACCGCAGCAGAAGGACGCCTACCCGTGCTCAACGACGGGTCGCATCGAAACCGACGGCACTCAGGGGCCCCTCGAAGACGCCGACGGCGACGTCGTGCCGGATCAGAAGGACTCGGTGTACTGACGAGTGGCGCCGCACTCGGAGTCGGGCGCAGCGTTCTCGGTGACCTCAGCACAACGCGCGCCTCGGTGACGGTCCTGGAGAACGCCTGAGCCTCCCGGGCACCTCGGCTGGCGGACTTCAGGTCACTCTGATCAGATCTTCGAGCCGGGTCCCTGTCCAGAATGACCTGGCGATTCCGTCACCGCGGCGGCGAAGCGGCTGATCTCCTCCGCCCATTCGGTCGGCTCCTCGACGGTGAATGCACAGTCGAGGTGGCTGAGGTGGAGGAACAGCCAATGCCAGTCCTCGCACCGGAAGGTCACGCGCGTGCGGGCCTCATCGATCGCTTCGAGCTCCATCGCCTCAAAGGGCAGTGTCGCCGCGACGTCGTCGACTGAGGTCTCGACGATGACCACAGCGTGCCGCCGCGTTCGCGCCACCCCGGCCTTGACGAGATCGAGCGCGGTCTGTGCCGGCAGGGCACGCGGCTCGAACGTCGCGGTGCGCGCGTGCACCGCACTCATCCGGTCGACGCGGAAGACCCGCCAGTCTCCGCGCTCGGTATCCCAGGCGACGAGGTACCAGCGCAGCAGATGGTGGACCTGGCGGTGCGGTTCGACGCGTCGATGGGTCGTCGACTCGCCTCGGCGGTAGTCGAACGTGAGTTCCCTGCGGTCGTGGATAGCGGACGCGATGGCCATGGCATCGGCGATGCCGACGGCAGGAGCCCGGAGAGCCTCGGCCTCGAGACTGGACCGCACTGTCGTCGCACGCACAGCGAGCCTGGCCGGCAGCACCTGATCGAGTTTGCCGTACGCCCTGGTCATCGCCTCGCCGAGACTGCCGGGGTCTCCCGGATCGGCACTCGCGTTCGCCGCCAACGCGAGCATGATCGCCACGACCTCGTCATCGTCGAACATCAGCGGCGGAATCGCCCGACCGGCGGTGAGCCCGTAGTGGCCGCCCGGCCCGGGGCTCGCCTCGACCGGATAGCCGTAGGTGCGGAGCCGATCGATGTCACGGCGCACGGTCCGCTCACTCACGCCGAGGCGGGTGACGAGCTCAGCGCCCGTGAACCGGCGCTTCGTCTGCAGCAGGGTGAGCAGATCGAGCATCCGGCGGGTGACATCGGCCATGACCCGATGATCGCACGAATTGAGGTCAGATACCGGCCGGATCTGCCCGTAGCCTCGCGATCATGAGCGAACAGACGATCCGCATCCGTGACGCCGTGACCAACAACCTCGACCACCTCGATCTCGACATCCGGCGTGGACGCCTCGTTGTCATCGCCGGTGTCTCCGGGTCGGGGAAGTCCTCCCTGGTCTTCGACACGATCGCCGCCGAGGCGGGCGCCGAGCTCAATGAGACGTTCCCGCCCTTCACCCGCAATCGGCTTCCGAAATGGACCCGACCGGCGGTCGGCGGCATCGACGGTCTGTCGCCGGTCATCGTCATCGATCAGCGCCGCCTCGGTGGGAATGCGCGGTCGACAGTCGGGACGATCACCGACACGTGGACGTATCTGCGGCTCCTCTTCTCCAGACTCAGCGTTCCGCACGTCGGGGAGTCCTCGGCGTTCTCCTTCAACGATCCGGCCGGGATGTGCCCCACCTGTTCGGGGATCGGCGAGGTCGTCGTTCCCGACGTCGGATCGTTCCTCGATTGCGATCGCAGCCTGGCGGACGGAGCGATCGCACTGCCCGGCTTCGGCGAGGGGCAGCACTGGTACCGGAAGTACGCTGAGATCGGGGCCTTCGCCGTCGACCGGCCTCTGCGTGACTGGCCGCAGGAGCACATCGACGCCCTGCTCTACGGCGGGGACCACATCGCCTCGGTGATCGCCGCTGTCCCGAAGGACTACGAGGGAGTCGTCGAGCGCTTCGAACGGATCTACCTGCGCACTTCGGACACGCTCTCGGAGAGGAAGCGGAAGACGATCGCCGAGTTCACGCATTCGGCTCTGTGCCCCGACTGCGGCGGGGAGCGACTCCACGAAGCCGCCCGCACCGCCACCGTCGACGGGCACACGATCGCAGAGCTCGCGCGGCTTGAGATCCCAGAGCTGCGGGACATCGTGCGGGGGATGGATCGCCCGGAGGTGAGCAGTGTCGTCACGGCACTGTGCGATCGCCTGGCGGCGATGGAGACGATCGGGCTCGGCTATCTCCACCTCGCACGGGCGACCGGGTCGCTCTCGGGCGGGGAGTCACAGCGCATCAAGGCCGTCAGGCATCTGGGCTCGAGTCTCATCGAGATGCTCTACGTATTCGACGAACCGACCGTCGGCCTCCACCCGCATGATGTCACTGCGATGGTCGACCTGCTCGGACAGCTGCGGGACCGGGGGAACACCGTCCTCGTCGTCGAACACGACCCCGCGGTGATGGCGCAAGCCGACGAGGTCATCGAGATCGGACCTGGTCCCGGGAGCGCGGGCGGTCGACTCGTCTTCCAGGGCACCTTCGACGGTCTGCTCGATTCGGACGGTCCCACGGGCCGGGCCCTCGCGACGGGACGGGAAGAGCAGCGGCACCCGCGCTCGCCGGACGGCTGGGTGCGGATCGCGAATGCGACGACGAACAACCTCGGCGACATCACCGTCGACATTCCCCGCGGCGTGCTCACCGTCCTCACCGGGGTGGCAGGTTCGGGGAAGTCGAGCCTGGCGAGTGAGCTCGTCGCGCAGCACGAGGCGATCACGATCGACCAGAAGCCGGTGTCGGCGAACAGGAGATCGACGCCGATCACGTACACGGGGATCGCCGCGGCCATCCGCCGGCGCTTCGCGAAGCTCACCGGGGCGCCCGAAGGACTGTTCAGCGCGAACTCCGAGGGCGGGTGCCCGGTCTGCCGGGGGCTGGGGATCATCTACACGGACCTCGCATTCATGGACGGCCAGGAGACGACGTGCCCGACCTGCCGCGGCACGAGATTCACCGCGGAGGCGCTCGCCCACACCGCGGACGGTCTCACCATCGCCGATGTCGAACATCTCACCGTCACCGAGGCGCTCGCCCGTCTCGACGAGCCGACGATCCGCGCGCGCCTCGTCCACCTCGACCGCGTCGGGCTGGGGTACCTGCGGCTCGGGCAGCCGCTCAACACACTCTCGGGCGGAGAAGCCCAACGGGTGAAGATCGCGAAGGAGCTGCGGGACGCGACCGAGCCGAGCATCTACCTCCTCGACGAGCCGACGACCGGTCTCCACATTAGCGACATCGCTCGGCTGAGTGCGGTGCTCGATGACCTCCTCGGCGACGGGCACACCGTCGTCGTCATCGAGCACAACCTCGACGTCATCCGCACCGCCGACTGGCTCATCGACCTGGGGCCGGGGCCCGGCCGGCACGGCGGGCAGGTGCTCTATTCCGGGCCGACCGCGGGAATCGGCGACACCGCGACGGGCCGGGCGCTGCGGGAGGGGTGAGCTGCCGCAGCGCCCTGAAGGTGTTCTCGGCCTCCGAGGTCCAGGTTCAGGGGATCTCGTTGAGTTCGAGGGCCCGGCGGTCAGGGGCGAAGCGGATGGCGATCATCGCTATGGCCGTGCACACGATCGCGAACGCCATGACCGGCCAGAGGCTGCCGCCGCTCCAGAGCACCATCGCTGCAGCGAGTGCCGGAGTGAAGCTCGCGAGGAGGATCGAGGCCATCTGGTAGCCGACCGAGATGCCGGAGTAGCGCACCGCGGTCGGGAACAGTTCGCAGTACATCGCCGGCATCGGAGCGTAGACCATGCCGTGGCCGAGTCCGAGGAAGAGCGAGACGCCGACGACGACGCCCCAGACTGTGCCGGTCTGCACCAGCAGGAAGATCGGAATGGTGGTGAGAATGATGAGCGCGCCGCCGATGAGGAAGGTCTTCGGACGCCCGATGCGATCCGAGAGCGCGCCGTAGAGAGGGATGACGGCGATGTTGAGAGCGGCCCCGATCATCGACGCGGTCAGCCCGACATTGCTGTCGATCCCGAGGTTCGTCGTGACATAGCTGAGGACGAAGACGGTGAAGAGATAGTAGTTGCCCGCTTCGGCGAAGCGTCCGAAGATCGCAATGAGGAGCGGCTTCCGGTGGTACCTGAAGAGCACTGCCAACGGCGCCTTCTGCTCTTCCTGGCTTGCTTCCTGGCGGGCCTTCTCTTCGAGGAATGCCGGGCTCTCCGAGGCCCGCAGGCGGATGTAGAAACCGACGCCGGCGAGGATGATGCTCAACAGGAACGGAAGCCTCCATCCCCAGCTTTCGAAGGCGTCGCCGGAGATCCAGGCCGAGAACGAGACTGCGGCGGTGCCGAGGAGGAGTCCCGCCGACACGCCGATCTGCGGCCACGAGCCGAAGAAGCCGCGCTTGCCGCGCGGGGCGTTCTCCACCGCGATGATCGCGGCGCCGCCCCACTCGCCGCCGACGGCGAAGCCCTGGGCGAGCCGGAGGACGGTGAGCAGGATCGGGGCCGCGATTCCGATCTGGGCATAGGTCGGCAGGAAGCCGATGAGAGCCGTCGCGGCCGTCATGATCGAGAACGTGAGGATGAGGGTCGACTTGCGGCCGATCCTGTCACCGAGGTGGCCGGCGACGAACGCTCCCAGTGGCCTGGCGAGGAATCCGACGCCGAATGATGCCAAAGCGACGATCTGTCCGACCCCGGGAGCGAGCTCGGGGAAGAACAGGGTTCCGAACACGAGGGCAGCCGATGTGCCGTAGATCGTGTATTCGTACCATTCGACGATGGCGCCGATGGTGCCGGACTGCAGTGATCGCACTGCTCGCTTCTGCGCGGTGGGTGTGGCAGGGCTCTTCATTTCCGTCTCCTTTGACTAGCTGGAGACAGCGTATTGTGCATACGTATGAAATGAAATGCCGAAGCTCGGTCCGCGCCTAGCCGCGGCGCGGGGCGGCATGGGTGCCGCGGAGCACGAGGTCGACAGCGGTGACGCGCAGGCAGTCCGCCGGGCGGTCGCCGATGAGTCTGAGCAGAGAGTCGACGGCGTCCCAGGCGAGGGCGGAGAGGTCGCAGTGGACCGTGGTCAGGTCGATGAGCTCCCATGACGCCATGGCGACGTCATCGAAGCCGATCACTGTCAGGTCCTCGGGCACGGAGAGGCCGAGCTCCTTCGCGGCGTTGAGGGCACCGATGGCGATGTAGTCGTTGCCGCACACGAGAGCGGTGGGCCGCACCGGCGCGTCCAGCAGGTCGAGAGCTCCGCGTCGACCGGCTTCAGCAGTGAAGTCTCCGTGGCGGATGAGCCTGCTCGGCAGCCATCGCCCGGCTTGTTCGAGAGCGTCCTTGAGCCCGCGCTCACGCTCCGCGCTCGTCGAGATCGTCTCGGGTCCGTTGATCAGCCCGATGTGCTCGTGCCCGAGTTCGGTGAGGAGTTCGGCCACATGGCCGGCACCCGCCGCATTCGCGAACTGGCAGGCGACATCGCGGTCCGAGTCGGTTGTGCGGTTGACGAGCACGCACGGCAGTCCGGCCGCGCGCAGGGCGTCGGGCAGTCGGGAGTTGCGGGCCGCCGTCGTGATGATCACCCCGTCGCAGGATCCATCGGTGAGATTGCTCGCCGTCAGCGCGTCGTCCTCGTCGTCGGTGACGAGCATCGTCCGGTAGCCGTTGTCGCTGAGGTGCTGGCGCAGCGGTTCGACGAGCGCGGGATAGAAGGGGTTGGTGAGCTCCTCGGAGACGATCGCCACGCGGCTGGTGATCCTCGTCGACAGGGATCGCGCCGAACCGTGGGGGACGTAGTTGAGTTCGGCCGCAGCTCTCGCGACCTTCTCGCGGGTGGCCGGAGAGATGTTGGGAAGATTGCGCAGCGCACGCGAGACGGTCGCCTGTGACACTCCGGCCAGGCGTGCGACATCGAAGCTGGTGATCGTCCGGGACATTCGCGAGTCCGCCTCCCTTGCAATGTATACGTATGCACAACATGCTAATCGTACCCGTCGAAGGAGACAAGACAATGGCGACCTACGTCAAGCAGTCACAGCCCACCCAAGCCGATACCGACCGAGCCGCGACCGTGAAGACGGTCGTCACCGACGTCATCGCCGATGTGCGAGAGCGCGGAGATGCCGCGGTCAGGGAGTACTCGGAGAAATTCGACAAATGGTCGCCGGAGAGCTTCCGACTCTCTCAGGAGCAGATCGACGAGATCATCGCGACAGTGCCGGAGCAGGCGATCGAGGACATCAAGGCTGTGCAGGAGCGTGTCCGCGGATTCGCCCGCCGCCAGCTCGACTCTCTTCAGGACTTCGAGGCCGAAACCGAGCCCGGGGTCTTCCTGGGACAGAAGAACATCCCGGTCAAAGCGGTCGGCGCCTATGTGCCGGGAGGTCGCTACCCGCTTGTGGCATCGGCGCACATGACGGTGGCCACCGCCAAGGTCGCCGGCGTCGAACGCGTGACAGCATGCACCCCTCCGATCAGGGGGGAGATTCCGGCTGCGACGATCGCGGCGCTGCACCTGGCAGGTGCCGACGAGATCTTCCTTCTCGGTGGAACCCAGGCAGTCGCCGCGATGGCGGTGGGCACCGAGTCGATCGGTCAGGTCGATCTCATTGCCGGCCCGGGTAATGCGTTCGTCGCCGAGGCCAAGCGGCAGCTCTTCGGCGAAGTGGGAATCGACCTGTTCGCGGGTCCCACCGAGGTGCTCATCATCGCCGATGCCCAGGCCGACCCCTTCATCGTCGCAGTCGACCTGCTCAGCCAGGCCGAGCACGGTCCGGACTCGCCTGCCGTGCTCATCACCACCTCGGCGACATTGGCCGATGAGGTCGCCGCCCACATCGAGAAGCTGCTCCCGGGAATGCCGACGCGGGATTTCGCCGAACCGGCCTGGCGCGATCACGGCGAGATCGTCGTCGTCGACGACCTCGACGAAGCGTATGCACTGGCCGACGAGTACGCGTATGAACACGTTCAGGTGCTCACCGCAGAGCCGCGCGAGGCTTTGGAGGCGATGACGAACTACGGTGCGCTCTTCCTCGGCGAGGGCACCTGCGTGTCGTACGGCGATAAGGTCATCGGCACGAACCACACCCTGCCGACGCGGAAGGCGTCCCGCTACACGGGTGGCCTGTGGGTGGGCAAGTACCTCAAGACGGTGACCTATCAGGAGGTCAGGGACGAGACGTCGAGCGCCGAACTCGGCCGGCTGCTCGGACGTGCTGCTCGTGTCGAATCGTTCGAAGGACATGCGCGATCCGGCGATGTGCGCGCGGCGAAGTATGCCGGTGACCCGCTTCCCTGGGCCCCACAATGAGGATGCGGCGGCGCAGTCCGAACGGTGGCCCGCTGAGCGCCTGACGGTCGGCATCGCAGCGCGCCCCGTCGGGTGAGCGCTGTCTCCTGCTTCTGCACAGGCAGGCGACAGCGCTCACCCGACGGGGCGTTTCGCTGTGAGAGACGTGAGGGCTTCCGCCTTCAGGACGCAATGGGCAGGGAATTGCGTGGGCAGGTTCAGGTGTCCAGTGCACCATCGGGATGCCACCGGGTCGCGCTCGCAAGGAGCATGCCCCCAACACCTGGGCCGGAGTTCCGGACGCGGAGTGTCGATTTCGGACTCGATGATCGACACTCTGCGTCCGGAGAACGGCGGCGCGGGGCACTGGAAGCGTCGGTTCGGTGCGTAGCTGTCGGTTCGGCGCGTCGATGTCGGTTCACCGCGTCAGTGCGCAGGGCGGGGCACCGGAAGTGTCGGTTCGGCGCGTAGATGTCGCTCCACTGCGTCAGTGTGCGGGGCGACCGGGAGTGCTGGGCTGGTTGCCCGCTGGTGGCAGCCGAGCTGAGGTCGTTCTGGACAGTTTCTGCGCGGCGGAATCAGACCAGAACGTCCTGGGGTGTCCTCACGTGACGGGGAATCGGGTCCGTCCGCGGCGGCTGAGATGCAGAAGTCCGCGGTCGACGGCGGACCTCGGCCGGGGGAAAACCCGAGGTGGTCTCGGCGGTCACCTTGCTGTTGCCCGATACCGGCGACGCGTAGCGTATTCGGTATGAGTGAGAAGACCCCCGAGCACCCGCAGGACTCGGAGCCGACCGGCCCCGACCGCGCTGAGGACCAGCGCACCGGCGGCAGCGACGCAGCGGCGCACCCGCCGGCGGGCGCCCCGGCACCCGCACCACACGACCAGAGTCCCCTGGCCACCGAAGCCGGACAGTTCCGCACCGCCCCGCTCGACCTCGACGTTCCGTTCTCGACGCCGACCGCGACGGACGGACACACTCGGCAGTACCCGCACACTCGGGTCTATGCGCAGGAGCAGATGCCCGGCAGCCACCCGCGACCGACAGCAGAGCACCCACAGGCGGAGCCCCCGCAGGCGGCAGATCAGTTCCCGCAGCCTCAGCTGCCGACGGCAGAGTATCCGCCGACGCAGGTCTTCGGGACTCCGGCGCAGACGCATCACCTCCCGACGGTCGCCGCGACCGACCCGTCCCTCGGCAGACATGAGGCCCCCGTCGGACAAAACGGCGACCACGGCCGACGCGCCCAGCCGCTTCCGCCGCGGGTTGCGCAGCCTCTCCCGCACCAACCTCGACCAGCTGAACCGCAGGCCCAGCACGTTCCCACCGGGGCACCGCCTGCCGGTGCGCAGTCCCACCGTCCGGGACCTCACCAGCCGCTGTCGCCGCAGCCGCACGATCCCCGGCAGGCCGCCCGTTACCCGCACCATGCCCAGCCGCTGCCGGGAGCACAGCAGGCGATGCAGCCCCAGCGGCCGCCTCGGCGCAGGAAACCGCGCACCGAACCGCTGACCTCCGTGCCGGTCACCGGGTCGATGCCGCTGACTCGCACTGATGTCACGGAGATCCCGGCAGACGGGCCCGTCGAATGGCCCAAGCGGCCCGTGGGAATCGTCGGCGTCGCCAACGTCATCCTCGCCGCCGTCATGGCTGTCGTCTGGGCGTGGATCCCGCTCGGCCTTCTCTTCACCGGCATCGGCGGCATCTTCGCGCTCGGACTCGGGGTGCTCGCGCTCGTCGCGTGGGTCCTCGTCCAACAGGTCGCCAACGTCTTCGAACGCTACCGCGCGGAACTCGTCTACGGCGACCGGATCCCCGTTCCAAGCATTCCCCGCAGCGATCGCGAATCCGGTTTCGCCCGCTTCCTCCACAATCGCTGGCTGCTCGTGTCCTCCGGATCGTTCTGGCGCTCGACGGCTCACCACTACATCAAGATGCTCCTCGGACTCGTCGTCGTCGGCGGCACCTTCGCCGGCATCTCGGCCTCGATCACCGCGGTCTTCGCCGCGATCAATCCCGACGGTGTCAGCACCTTCTTCCTCGGCGGCCCCACCGGCGGACTCGGACGCATCGGCCTGGCGATCGGCGCACTCATCGTCCTCGCCTCCTCGCTCGCGATCCTCTGGTTCACCCCCTACCTCGACCGCGCGCTCGACCGCAGCCTGCTCCCGCCGGCGCGGACCGCGGCGCTGCAGGCCGAAGTCACGGAACTCGACCGGGCGCGCATGGCCGGAATCGACGCCGCGTCGGCCGAACGACTCCGCATCGAACGCGACCTCCACGACGGAGCCCAGCCCCGCCTCGTCGCCCTGACGATGACCCTGGGCCTGGCGAAGTCGAAGATCGACTCCGACCCCGAACGCGCCAAGGAGCTCATCTCCGAAGCCCACGCCGAGGCGAAGGGAATCGTCGGCGAGCTCCGGCAGCTCGCCCGCGGCATCCACCCGGCGGTGCTCACCGACCGCGGACTCGACGCCGCCGTCTCCGCGCTCGCCGGACGCTCACCGATTCCCGTCGACGTCGACGTCCGCCTCGGCGGGCGCATCGAACGCGAAGCCGAAGCCGTCGCGTACTTCGTCGTCGCCGAATGCCTGACGAACATCGCCAAGCACTCCGGCGCCACCGCCGCGAAGGTCCTCATCACCCCCACCGAATCCGGGGTGCAGATCGTCGTCACCGACAACGGCCACGGCGGGGCGCGGGTCGACCGCTCCGGTCGGCACACGGGCATCGCCGGTCTCGTCGACCGCGTCGAAGCCGCCCGTGGCACACTGAACCTGACCAGCCCCGCAGGTGGGCCGACTACCATCGTTGTGGAGGTGCCATGCGCATCGTGATCGCCGAAGACTCAGCCATCCTCAGGGCCGGACTCGAACGACTCCTCGTCGACGCCGGACACGATGTCATCGCGGCGGTCGCCGACGCGAACGAACTCCTCGCCGCCGTCAACACGACACCGCCCGACCTCGCTGTCATCGACGTGCGCATGCCCCCGACGTTCACCGACGAGGGCATCCGCGCCGCCGTCCTCATCCGCAAGCAGAACCCCGACGTCAAGGTCCTCGTCTTCAGCCAGTACGTCGAGGAGCAGTACGCGTCCGAGCTCATCGCCGAGAACACCGGCGGCTTCGGCTACCTGCTCAAGGACCGGGTCGCCGACGTCGAGGACTTCCTCGGCGCCGTCGACGAAGTCGCCTCCGGCGGCACCGTGCTCGACCCCGAGGTCGTCTCCCAGATCCTCGTGCGCACCCGCAAGACCGATGGGCTCTCCACCTTGAGCCCCCGCGAACTCGAAGTCCTCCAGCTCATGGCCGAGGGCAAGTCGAACGCTGCGATCGCCGGCACCCTCTTCCTCAGCGCAGGCGCCGTCGAGAAGCACATCAGCTCGATCTTCACCAAGTTCGGACTCACCGCGGACACCTCGGACAACCGCCGGGTCCTCGCCGTCCTCACATTCCTCGGAGCCTAGAATGCCAGCCACCGTCCTCGTCAGCCCCTCAGCCCGTTCGGGCCTGCGCGCGGTCCTCATCATCGCGGCCGTCATCGCCCTCCTCATTCCCATCGTCGCCAGCGTCGCCTACGGTGCGTCACGGCTCGACTACACGAAGGTCGAGTCGAGCCAGGATCTGCCCGCGGAGACGACCGACTTCCGCTTCGACCTCGACACGGGTGCGTCGATCAGCGTGCGGACCGACGACGTCGCCGCTCCCGCGGTCACGCTCACCGGCACCGGCCCCCGTGACAACGTGCCCCAGCTGCGGGTCGACGAGATCGACGGCGCGTCGGTCATCTCGATCGAGGACAAACCGACGTTCGAGAACGCCAAGCTCGAACTCACCGTGCCGCGGGCGACGTCGAAGGACACGAACATCGACTTCGCAGGCGGTCTCGGCGAGGTCGGCGTCACCGGCGAGTTCAACGAGGTCAAGGCCAACGCCGACGCCGGATCGATCGACCTCAACGGCACCTTCGACCGCGTGCAGACGTCGACGCAGTGGGGTCAGACGGAGTTCCGAGGCACGTTCGGCACGATCGAGGCCAAGTCCGAGGTCGGCACCATCGACGGCACCGACCTGCGGGTGCGCGATCGCCTCGACGTCCAGACGACGACGGGCACGATCGACTTCGACCTCTCCAACGACATGGTGCCCACCGCCGGGATCAGTCTCAGCGCTGACGAGGGCACCGTCGACCTCCAGCTGCCGCGCCTCGAACTCGTCAAGGACAACATGACCGCGGCGACCGCGAACGACGGTGACGACGCCGAGGTCAAGGACCTCTTCTACCGCATCGATGCGAAGTCCGACCAGGGACAGGTCGACCTGGCGAAGGACCTCGAGAAGTACAAGTCGGGGAAGGACTCGAAGGAAGCCGAAGGCAAGGCGATCATCCCGGTCTCGGTGACCACGGACACCGGAGCGGTGTCGATCGATCAGAACTAGGGGCTCGAGCATCGGAGCGAGTCCGACGAGTCCACGCGATCAGTCCCGGGGGGTCAGGAGCGCGGCAGTGCGGAAGGGCAGTCACATGCAGGTCACGGTCTACGGAGCCACCGGCACGTTCGGCGCTCGCCTCGTCACCCGACTGCGGGCGCTGGGGCACTCGGTCATCGCCGCACACCGCGGCATCGGCGTCGACACGTACACCGGTGAGGGCGTCACTGAGGCGGCCGTCGGCAGCGATGTCCTCGTCGACTGCGTCAACCTCATGACGAACAACCGCCACCGGGCTCTCGACTTCTTCTCCCGCAGCGCCCGCTCGATCGCGTTGGCCGCAGCCGAGAATCCCGGCGCGGCGATGGTGTGTCTGTCGATCGCGTTCCGTCCGGAGGTCGCCGAGTCGAGGCTCTTCGCCTATTACCAGGGCAAGGACCTGCAGGAACGCGTGTACCGCCGGCTCGTGCCCGCCGACCAGCTGCTCATGTTCCGGTCCGCCCAGTGGTACGAGCTCGCGGAGACGACCTCGGTGAGCGTCGGTCGGGTGATCTTCGCCCCGAAGATGCGGGTGCGGGCGCTGTCCGCCGACGAAGCCGCCCGGCTGATGGCCGAGGCGATCGACGCCGGTGAGCGCGGCACAGTCGAGGTCGCCGGTCCGGAGATCAGCGACCTCGCCGCGATCGCTGCGAAGATCGCCCGTGTCGACGCCGCCGGTCGCCGCCCGCGGCGAGTCGTGCCCATCCCGGTGCCCGGGCCCAGCTCCGGTGACGGACTCATCCCGCCCGCGCCGAGGCTGTCGGCGGTGACCGTCGACGAGTGGCTGGCGACCCGGTGAGGACGGCCGAGCTCCTCTGACCTCATCGCGTCCGCCCGGTCCTCTCCCGAGTAGGATCGCGCAGGGAGGGAGCACGCGATGGACTGGATGGAATTCGGACTCGACGGCGTCGACGCCGTCCGCATCGTCGTCTCCTGCATCGTCTTCTACCTCGGGATCATCGTCCTCGTCCGGATCGTCGGGCAGAGGGCGCTGGCGAACCTCTCGAGCTTCGACCTCGCCGCGATCATCGCCCTCGGGGCGATCGTCGGCCGGGCCATCCTCGGGGACACTCCGACGCTCGCCGCCGGAGTGCTCGCGATCGGGACCCTGCTCATCCTCCAGGCGCTCACCGGCCAGGCGCGTCGGTATGCCCGGATCGACGGCGTCGTCAACAGTCCCGCGGTCGTGCTCATGGCCGGCGGCGAGTTCCTGGCCGACACCATGGCCAGGGCGCACGTCGATCGCGCCGAGGTGATCTCGAAGCTGCGACTGGCAGGGATCAGGCAGCTGTCCGAAGTCGCGTGCGTCATCCTCGAACCCACCGGCCAGATCAGCGTCATCCGGCGCGGGGCCCCCATCGACGAGGACCTGCTGCGCGGAGTCGTCGGAGCCGACCGCGTGCCGCGCGAGGGGTGAGATCGGCCGTGAGCCCGACCCTCACCGTCGGCAGCGATGGTGAGGGCGGTCAGGCGAGGGAGGCCTCCCTTCCGCTCAGCCCGAGCAGGTGCGCGCCGTTGTCCCAGAGCACCGCGCGCATCCACTCGTCGCCGAGCTCGAGGCCGGCGAGCCCGGAGAGCTGATCCGCGTACGGGTAGGGGATGTTCGGGAAGTCCGAGCCGAGGACGATCTTGTCCTGCAGGGAGATCAGGCGCTCGCGGAAGGCGGGGGTCACCTCGGCGGGGGAGGAGAAGAACCCGGACACGTACATCGTCGTGTCGAGATGGACGCCGCTGTAGGCCTCCGCGAGACCCGCGAACGCCTCGTATTCGGGCATGCCCATGTGGGCGATGACGAAGTTGAGCGCGGGGAAGCGCTCGAGCACTCGCGCGATCGCCTCGGGGCCGGTGAAGGTGCCCGGCAGCGGTGCGGAACCGGCGTGGATGACGATGGGCACCTGCGCCTCGGACAGTGCCGCCCATGCGGGATCGAGGACCCGATCATCGGGGGCGAACCCGCCGACCTGGACGTGGACCTTGAACAGGCGGGCCCCGGATGCGAGGGCGGCGGGGACGTAGTCGGCGGATTCGGGCTCGGCGAAGAGGGTCGCGCAGTGGATGACGTCCGGGTGGTCGGCGGCGAAGTCACGGTTCCAGTCGTTGAGCCATGCGGCCATGCCCGGTCGGTGCGGGTACGTGAGCGCGGGAATCGCCTGGAGGCCGAGCTCGCGGAGGATCCGCAGGCGGGTGTCGGTGTCATAGCGGTAGTGGATCGGCCACGGCCGGCCGTAGTTCGCCTCGGCGTCGTCGAAGTACGACCACACCTTGTCGAGGACGTTCTGCGGGAGGAAGTGCACATGGATGTCGGCGAGCCCAGGCAGCCCGAGCGCCTCGACGTAGGTCGGGATCTCCGCGTCGCTGCGGGGTGGTGCGATCATGTCCCCACCTTACCCAGCGGTACCGACGCGGCGGGGTACCGACACTGCGCAGCACTGACGCGACGCGGGACCGACTCCGTGCAGCCCTGACTCGGCGCGGGACTGACGCGGCGCGGGACTGACGCGGCGCGGGACTGACGCGGCGTGGGACCGACACTGTGCAGCACTGACGCGGCGCGCAGACGGCCGAATCCCATCCCCAGGGTGCGCGCAGTGAGCCACCCTAGACTGCGATCATGGAGTTCAGCGACCCGTTCGAGATCCCGGTCCCCGCGGCTGCCACGCGCCTCGGCGAGCCTCCGTTCTGGACTCCGGGTCAGGCGGTGACCTGGACCTACAGGCGCTTCGACTACGACCTCGACCATGTCGAGGTGCGCCGGCCGATGCGCGTCATCGACGACGGCCCGAACGGTGCGGTGCTGTGGATGCCCGGCGGCACCGAGGTCGTCGACACTGGTCTCGTCGGGTGGGAGGGCATGAGCGCCCACGACGTCCCGCTCGACGTCCGCTTCCGTCCCCGCGGGAAGGCCCCCGAGCGGATCATGGTCCCCGCCCGCTGGCAGGGCCACGGCGTGCTCAAGCTCGCCCCGCCGAACGCTCCCTTCTCCGTGTGGGTGCTCGTCAAACCGGCCCCCACCGTGTCATCGGCTGCGGAGGATTCGTCGGCCGAGTCGGTCCGCGTCGAGTGGTACGTCAATCTCGAGACGACCCACCGACGCACCGCCGAGGCGGTCTACACGTGCGATCTCATCCTCGACATCACGTTCCCGCTCGCCGATGAGCCCCTCCACCGGCCCGACGGCAGCCTCAGCGCCCGAGGCGCGGTGTTCAAGGATGTCCACGAGATCGCGGCGGCGGGTGCGTACGGATACTGGCCGCGTCAGTGGTCGGACACCGTCCGGGCCAACGGGGCGCTCATCCTCGATCGTCTCGAGGAGTTCCGGTGGGCCTTCGATCCCCGATGGGAGGATGTGGCCCTCGACCTCGCGGGGTTCGGTCCGCACGAACCGGAGGCGAGACTGCGACTGGGGCTTGCGACAGTCGACGACTCCGCCACACGCACTGCGGCCGGGCCGGATGCGGACCGCACCACCGCCTCGGCGAGGGAGACTGCGGACCGCACCACCGCCTCGGCGAGCACAATTTCTCCTGGTCAGCGGGAACATCAGCGTATCCCCAGCGGTTGTTACAGGAGACCGGACAGCAGATGAGAGGACTGAACTGACATGGCGACGAACCACCGCATCCGCCTCAATTCCCGCCCCGTGGGCGCCCCGACGGCCGAGGACTTCCTCCACGACGAGGTGCCGGTCGAGTCTCCCGGCGACGGCGAGGTGCTGCTGCGGACCCTCTATCTCTCGCTCGATCCGTACATGCGCGGACGGATGTCGGATGCGAAGTCGTACGCGAAGCCCGTCGAGCTCGGCGAGGTGATGGTCGGGGCGACGGTCTCCGAGGTCGTCGAGTCGCAGTCGCCGGACTTCGAACCCGGTGACATCGTCCTCGGCTACGGCGGATGGCAGGAGTACTCGATCGAGCCGGCGTCGCAGCTGCGCAGGATCGACCCTGAGATCGCGCCGATCAGCACCGCCCTGGGGGTGCTCGGCATGCCCGGGTTCACCGCATACGCGGGGCTTCTCGAGATCGGGATGCCGAAGCCCGGCGAGACCGTAGCCGTGGCCGCCGCGACCGGACCCGTCGGGTCGGTCGTCGGGCAGATTGCGAAGATCGTCGGGGCCACCGCGGTCGGCATCGCCGGCGGGCCTGCGAAGGTCAACCACCTCAAGGAGCTCGGCTTCGACATCGTCCTCGACCACCGTTCCCCGAACTTCAAGGAGGAACTCGCCGAGGCGGTGCCCCAGGGCATCGACGTCTACTTCGAGAACGTCGGCGGGAAGGTCCTCGAAGCGGTCGTGCCGCTGCTCAACCCCTTCGCGCGCGTGCCGGTGTGCGGTCTCGTCTCCTCCTACAACCTCACCGAGCTCCCGCCGGGGCCCGATCGCACGGGTCTGCTCATGAGTGCGATCCTGCGGAAGTCGCTGACCTTCCGCGGGTTCATCCAGTCGGAGTTCGTCGACCGCCTCGGCGAGCAGTTCCTCCACGACATGAGCACATGGATCCAGGAGGGCAGGATCCGCTACCGGGAGGACATCCGATCCGGTCTCGACCGGGCGCCCGAGTACTTCAACGAACTCCTCACCGGCGGCAACTTCGGCAAGATGGTCGTCGCCGTGGGGGAGCGGGAGTAGGGGCTCGTCGTTCCGAGCCTCCGGGCTCGGGGCCACTCCTTCTCTGCCGGCTGGTGGCGGAGGTGTGAGCGGTCCTGATCGTCGGCGCGGTTCGGTTCCTGGCGGCCGGATGAGGCGGCCGATTTCGTCGATCAGTCCGGTCGTGCCCGGTTTCCTGGGTGCATGTCGACGAACGCCGTGACACCCGAATCGCTTGCCCTGCGCGAGCTGATCGACGTGAAACGTCAGGAGTTCGAGCAGCTGCTGACGAAGTTTTCTGCGACGAATCCGAGGTTGTTCGGGTCAGTCGCACGGGGAACCGCCGTCGAGGGAAGTGACATCGACATTCTCGTCGATATGGACCCTGCCGACGGGAATCTGCTGATGCGCATCTGGGCTCATGGAGGAGACCCGCATACTGTTGGGTCGAGACGACATCGACGTCTTTCCCGTTCAGCTGCTCAGGCGCTCGGTTTCGAAAACGGCCATTGATGACGCGGCGGCGTTGGACGTCACGGAGGGTCGAAGCTGTCAGGACGAGGAGCGCATCGCCGACACCGCCGGAACCAGAAGTCCGTAAGGACGCCGAGGCTCATCAGAACTGTGCGAACACCTCGGCGGGGTCGACGTCGAAGCTCAGCGCCAGGGTCAGTGCGATCCGGGCCTTCCGCGCATCGAGGACGCCTGCGGGCAGGAGACCGGCCTCGAGCAGGCCGATCTCCCCGCCGATGTAACCGTATGTGCGGGTGAGGCTCGCCCCGGCCCCCGGTCGGGAGGCGAGGACGACGGGCATCTGTGCGCCGAGGCCGGTGACCGCGGGCACGAGATGCTCGGGCACGTGACCACCGCCGACCCCGGCGATGACCGCGCCGGCGAATCCCGCCTCGGCGAGGTGGGCGAACGTCTCCGCGGGCTCACCCATCCCCACCTCGACGAGCGCGACCGGGGCGATCGCCTCAGGGCGATCCCGCCGGGCGAACGGCGAGGTGAGCACGGCCGGGGCATGGGGGACCCGGACGACGTCCTCACTGATCCACCCGATCGCGCCGAGCACCGGACCGGACGAGAACGCCGCCGTCGACGACACGTGCGCCTTGCGGACATGCCGCGGATCGTGGATCTCGTCATTGAACACGAGCGTCACAGGCAGATGCCGCGCCTGCGGGGACAGCGCCGTCAGCGCTGCGGACCGGACGTTCGCGGGACCATCGGCACCGGGCAGGGTCGGATTGCGCATCGCACCGGTGACGGCGATCGGCACCTCTGAGTCATTGAGCAGCGACAGCGCGAAGGCGCTCTCCTCGAGGGTGTCCGTGCCCTGCGTGAGGACGATGCCGTGCGCCTCGGTCTCCCGGGCGAGCTGCGCGACGTCGAGGAGCATGTCCAGGGTGACGTTCGCGCTCGAGACCTGCGCGACCTGCGTGAAATCCGTGCGCAGATCCGGCCAGATCTCATCGAGACCCGCAGCCGCGGCGATCTCCGCACCGCTGAGAGCCGGGGCCACCCCTCCGCTGCCGTCAGCGGTCGAAGCGATGGTGCCGCCGAGCGCGGCGACGAGCAGATGAGGCGGCAGGTCAGACATGCTCCTGAGTCTAGCGAGGCACGAGCCCCGATTTCCCCGCCCCGGCACCGCGCGGGACAATGGAGGCCATGTCCGCTCTGTCCTCCGCGCTCGCGTTCCGTCGCCTCATCGACGACAACGCGACCCTGCGCATGCTGCGGGCCGACAACCTCGCGATCATGGCCGCAACCCTGGGCGGCCTCCTCGGCAGTCCGGGCAGCCGCCTGTCCACCGACGACGTCCACGAGGCGATCGACGCCGACCTCGAAGAGCTGCGCGACCACTTCGACCTCGGCACCCGCACGGCGAAGGCCTACTGCGACGATTGGCGCCGGGCCGACATCATCATCCGCCGCCCTGCCACCGGCGCCCGCGGCGAGACCTACGAACTCTCCGCGGCCGGCTTCGACGCGATCCGCATCCTCGAACAGCTGCGCACCCCGCCCCGCACAGCCACCGAATCCCGCCTCGTCGCCCTTGCCCAGGCCGTCCGCCAGCTCGCGATCGACACCGACCCCGACACCTCACGGCGCCTGCGCTCCCTCGAAGCCCAACGCGACCGCATCGACGCCGAGATCGCCCGCGTCCGCCGCGGCGACGCGATGTCGACCACGCTCGACCGCAGACGCGCAGGTGAGAGGGTCAGCGACATCCTCGGCCAGGCCCAGGGTCTGCCCGCCGACTTCGCCCGCGTCCGTGCCCGCTTCGAAGAGCTCAACCACGACCTGCGCACGAGCATCCTCAGCTCCGAGGACGCCCAGACCCACGTCCTCGACGATATCTTCCGCGGCGTCGACCTCATCGAATCCTCCGACGAGGGCCGCACCTTCACCGCGTTCTCCGGACTCGTCCGCGACCCCGAACAGTCCTCGGCCTTCGACGACGACGTCTCGGCGATCCTCGACCGCGACTTCGCCCGCTCCCTGCCCCTGGCCACCCGACGCACCCTGCGCGGACTCATGCGCGACATGAAGGACGGCAGCCGCGAGGTCCACAGCGCGCTGTCCGACTTCGCCCGCGGCCTGCGCCGCTACGTCCACTCCCACGAATTCCAGCGCGACCGTGTCATGCGCACCCTCCTCCAAGACGCTCTCGCCGAGGCGGTGCCCGCCGCCCAGCAGCGCAAACCCTACGCGGACTCCGGGGTCGCCCTCGATCTCTCGACCGTGCCGATCTCCTCGCTCGGCGAGGTCACGCTGCACGACCCGGACGAATTCGACGCCGGCGTCGCCCTGAGCGCCGCCGGCGAATCGACCGTCGACCTCGGCGAGCTCATCCGCGTCGCCCGCGAATCCGAGATCGACTTCACCGAACTCACCGACAACGTCAACACCGCACTGGCCGGTGCCACCGACATCACCGTCGCCGAGGTGCTCGACCGCTTCCCCGCCAGCCAGGGCCTGGCGAGCGTGGTCGGGCTGGTCTCGCTGGCGACCACCCACGGCACCGTCGACCCCACCACCGCCGACGTCCTCACCTGGACCGGCACCGACGGTGTGCCCCGCCGCGCGGCGACCCACCGCTGCCTCTTCACGAAGGAGATCCCCGTTTGAGCCAGGACGATCTGCACCGGGAGGAGATTCCGGCCGGCACCGAGGCGACCGCGACCGCCCGGGACGACGTGACCTCCCCTCGCACGGAGTTCGCCGATCCCGACGAGCAGCCGCTCGACGATCGGCCCGCCGGGACCGGTCTGTGGTCGGGTGACACCGGTGCCCTCCACGAACGCACCCGCCGCGTCCTCCTCGAACTCCTCAAAGGCCCCTACGTCTCCGGTGCCCAGAACCCCGGCCTGTGGGCCGCGCTCATCGCCGATGAGACGAGTGTGCGCTCGCGCCTCCACGAACTCTTCCTCGACCTCGTCATCGACCCCGTCGACGAATTCGCGTTCACCCGGAAAGTCGTCACCGAGGAGATCGACGTCCCCAGCGCGGTCCGCAGCGAACGGCTCACCTTCATCGACACCGCGATGCTCCTCGTCCTCCGCCAGCTCCTCCTCGCCGCCCCCGGGGAACGGCGCGTCATCGTCGGCAAGGACGAGGTCTACGACTCCCTGATGATCTACCGCACCGGCGACGAATCGACGTTCCTCCGCAACCTCAACGGCGCGTGGGCGCGGATGTCGAACCGGCTGCGCGTCCTCCACAAGGTCGGCGACGAGCGCTTCGAGATCTCCCCGATGGTCCGCTTCCTCATCGACGAGGACCGCGTCCGCGAACTCGCCGCCACGTACCGGCGCATCGCCGCCGGCGAGGACGGCGGAGCCGGCGACGGTGATGAGGGAAGCGCCGAGGCGGTCGATCCTGCCCCAGACCCCGACACCACAGACCCCGACATCCCTGACCCCGACACCTCAGACCCCGACACCACCACCGAGGAGGACGCGGAATGAACGAGACCGACCTCCTCTCGATCCTGCCCGAGGACGCCCGCGGCTCGGTCTTCGACGGCGTCCCCGAACCCGACGCCGAGGTCACGGCCGCGCTGTCGGGGCAGTGGCGGCTCAGCCGCATCCAGCTCGCGAACTGGGGCACCTTCGACGGGGAGATCCACACGATCCCCGTCTCCCGGCAGGGCCAGCTCATCACCGGACCCTCCGGTTCCGGGAAGTCGTCGCTGCTCGACGCGATCGCCTCGGTGCTCACGCCCGACAAATGGCTGCGCTTCAACGTCGCCGCCCAGACCGCGGGCGCGCGGACCGAGCAGCGGAGCATCATCAGCTACGTCCGCGGGGCCTGGACGCGGATGACCGACGCCGAGGAGGACCGCGTCGTCAGCCGCTACCTGCGCCCGCACGCGACGTGGAGCGGCATCGTCCTGCGCTTCGAGAACGAGATCGATCCGCCGGTGACGCTCGCCCGCCTGTTCTTCGTCAAGGGCAGCGGGACGAAGAACTCCGACGTCTCCGACCTCTGCCTCCTCGACCGCTCCGGCATCGACCTGGCTGACCTGCAGGAATACGCGCTCGGCGGGATCCAGACCCGGGCGCTCAAGGCCGCCCACCCCGACGCCGTCATCACCTCGAACGGCGCCCACGGCCGGTTCTACGCCCGGATGCGCTCGCTCTTCGACATCGAACACGAATCCGCGCTCCAGCTCCTCCACAAGACGCAGTCGGCCAAGCACCTCGACAGCCTCGATCAGCTCTTCCGCGAGCACATGCTCGAACCGCCGGCGACCTTCGCCCTCGCCGACACCGCCGTTGATGAGTTCGGCGACCTCAAGGACGCCCACGAACACGTCGTCCAGCTCCGTCACCAGCGCGATCACCTCCTCGACCTGCGCGACGCGGCGACCAGATACGACACCGCGCACGCCGCCGTCGCCGAGGTGCGCGAACTCGCCGCGAGCGTCATTCCGTTCCAGAAGCGTCGGGAGCTCGACCTCCTCGACGCCGAGCGCTCGACCCTTGATGAGCGCATCGCCACCCTCGACGCCGAGGCCGACGACGCCGACCGCACCCTGCGCGCCGCCGCCGACGACCTCAAGCGGGCCGAGCGCGCCGCCCTCGAGCTCGGCGGGTCGGAGACCGCGTTCCTCCACGAGAAGATCCGCGCCGGGGAGGAGACCCGCCGGACCGCGAAGAACCGCTGGGAGT
Source organism: Brevibacterium sp. 2SA (assembly GCF_005502845.1). Classification (NCBI taxonomy): domain Bacteria; kingdom Bacillati; phylum Actinomycetota; class Actinomycetes; order Micrococcales; family Brevibacteriaceae; genus Brevibacterium; species Brevibacterium sp. 2SA. Next base: position 96,568 of record NZ_SCMW01000004.1, read on the forward strand.
CCCTGCGCACGCAGTTGAGCGAGGCGGGCATCGACGACGCCCCGACGACCGCCGCCGAGTTCGCCGAACTCCAGGCCGAGATCGCCCGCATCCTCGACGGATCAGAGGCCCCGGCGGGCCCGAGCCACGCCGACCACGACCGGTTCTCGAAAGCCCGCGCCCGCGTCGCCGCCGCCGAAGCCGCGATCACCGCCCTGCGCCGCAGCGGCACCACCGTGCCCGGTCATCTCCTCGAGGTGCGCACGATGCTCGCCGAGGCGGTCGGCCTGCCCGAATCCGCGCTGCCCTTCGGCGCCGAGCTCATCGAGGTCAAACCCGAGCACGCCGCGTGGACGGGGGCGATCGAACGCGTGCTCCGCCCGCTCGCGCTCACGCTCCTCGTCCGCTCCGACCACCTCGGCACGGTCCGATCCTGGGTCGACTCGCACCGGATCACGACCCGCCTCGTGTTCGAGGAGGTGCCGCAGACCGCTGCCTCCCCGCGCCCCGCGAAGAGCTCGATCTCCCTGGTCAACCGGGTGCGAGTGGCGGAGACCGGGGTCGGTGAGTGGGTGAGCTGGGCACTGTCGGAGCGCTACGACTACGCGTGCGTCGACCATCTGTCCAAGATGGACGACCACGTCAAGGCCGTGACGATCAACGGTCAGATCAAGACTTCGCGCACCCGGTACGAGAAGGACGACCGGCGCCGCATCGACGACCGTTCGCAGTGGGTGCTCGGGGACCGGGACGCGAAGCTCGAGGCCCTCATCGACGAACTCAATGCCGCCGAGGCGGACCTGCAGGCCGTGCGCACGATCGTCGAGACCGCCGAGGCCGACGTCGCGAAGGCGAACGAACGCCGGGGCCTCCTCGCCGGAGTCCGCCGACAGACGTGGCGCGACATCGACACCGACGGGGCGCAGAAGGAGATCGACACCCTCCAGGCGCGCCTCGACGAGCTCATGGCCGGCGACAGCGACCTCCAGGCCGCCAACCGCGCCCGCGACGAGGCGGAGACCGCCCTCGACGATGCGCGCACCCGCGCCGACGACGTGAGCTTCCGGCTGCGCACCGCCCGCGCCACCCGCGACGGCCTCGCCGCCGCGGCCGACGCCCTGCGGGAGGCGATCGCCGCCGGCGAGTACCCGGAGGTCTCAGCGGCCGTGGGCACGGCGCTCGAGGAGCGGTTCCGGGCGGTCAGGCGCAAGATCACCCGCGACATCCTCGGCGACGTCGGACAGGCCGTCATGACCCAGCTGCAGGACGAACGGGACGCCGCCGCGGACCGGGCGACCGGGGCCGGACAGGACGTCACCCGGCTGGCAGCGCAGTTCCAAGCGGCCTGGCCGTCCGCCTCGGCGAACCTCACCTCCGACGTCGAGGACCGGCAGGGCTTCCTCGACATGCTCGCCGAGATCCAGGCCCATGGTCTGCCCGAGCACGAAGGACGGTTCCTCGACCTGCTGCGGAAGCGCTCGCGGGATCTCATCGGTGAGCTGCGCGGGGAGATCCTCGGGGCGCCGCGGGAGATCCAGGACCGCGTCGACCCGGTCAACTCCTCGCTGCAGCGGTCGGAGTTCGACACGGATCGCTTCCTCCACCTGCGCGTGAAGACCCGGCGGAGTGAGACGGTCAAGGCGTTCATGCGGGACCTCGCGACGATCTCCGAGGGCAGCTGGGGTGATGAGGACCTCGAGACGGCGGAGATGAAGTACGAGCTCCTCGCCGACATCATGCGCCGGTTCGCCTCGAGCGAGCACATCGACCGCGTGTGGCGTACACAGTGCCTCGACACGCGGCTGCACGTGACGTTCCTCGCCGAGGAGCTCGACCGCGACGGCACCCCGCAGGCGACGTACGATTCCGGGGCGGCGATGTCGGGCGGGCAGCAGCAGAAGCTCGTCGTCTTCTGTCTCGCGGCGGCACTGCGCTACCAGCTCGCCGATCCGGACGAACCGGTCGCGAAGTACGGCACGATCATCCTCGACGAGGCCTTCGACAAGGCGGATTCGCGGTACACGCGGATGGCGCTCAACATCTTCGTCGAGTTCGGCTTCCACATGGTGCTCGCGACCCCGCAGAAGCTCCTCCAGACGATCGAGCCCTACGTCGGCGCCGCCGCGGCGATTGACAACCCCACCCGCGCGAAGTCCGTCGTCGCGAACATGGTGTGGGAGACCGACGGGGATGGTGCTGTTGGGAAGGATGCTGGTGACGATGCCGACGGGGAGGGTGCTGATTCCGGCGCCGAGGCGGGGGAGGGCAACCCTGTCCTCGTCGAGTCCGGTGCGGCGGCCGAATCGGGTGCAACCGTGGAACCGGGTGTGAGCACCGAGGCCGATAAAGGCGCTGAGACTGATGAGGCTGCGGAGACGGTCGCGACAGCAGACGCTCTCGCGACAGGGGAGGCCATCGCGACCGGAGACGACGGGGTCGGCAGTCGATAGGGGTGCGAGCCGGGCTCGATTCGTTGCGGACAGTGCTCGGTAGGGTGAGGCCATGATCGATGTCGCCGAGGCGCGCCGGCTCGCCGAGAAGCGCCTGCGCACCCGGATGGGCCAGTGGGCAGGGGAGCAGGCGGTCCTCGCCGAGGTCGACGCTGTCCATGGCGGACGACCCGCCGAGGCGGAGCACGGCTCACCGGCATTCGAGCTCGGGCTCAAACCGCCGACCGAGAATCAGGTCTTGCGCGACCTCGCCGGCGCTGAGGCCTGGGTGCGGTCGTGGCGGGCCGCTGCGGCCGCACACCCTCTCGACCTCGACTGGCAGTCCCGTGCGTGGAAGTCCGTGGGCAGGCAGGACGTGCCGGTGCGGGTGCGGTTTCCGATGCCGGACGATGTTGCGGTGTTCGTCGGCGGAGGTGCGGAGCGTGACTGGCGGCGGCTCTCAGCGCGGGTGCGCGCGATCCGACAGCGGTGGCCGCAGACGAGCGGGCACTCCGCTGTTCCCGGCAGCGACGGCGTTCCCGAATCTGAGGGTGCCGAGACGACCGTGGGACCGGACGGGGTCGCAGAGGATCCGACTGAGGTCTCGGCTGCGGGCGAGTTCACGGCCGCTGCGCACGGCGGCGCGGGGGATCCGGGTGAGTTCACGGCAGTCGTGAGATCGCTGGCCAGGCGTCTTCTCGAACTCGGTGACGACGAGTTCGCCCAGGTCATCGATGTCGTCAGCTGGCTGGCGGAGAATCCGCTCGGCACGATGCGGCCTCGACAGCTGCCGATCCGCGGCGTCGACTCGAAATGGTTCGGCACGCACCGGGGACTTGTCCGCGCTCTGCTCTCACTGACGGGTGTCTCGGGTGGGCTCGACATCCTCGACGCCGAGGCGCATGTGCGGTTGCGTCTCCTCGACCCGGCGATGGCGCTCGGTCCGCTGCGGGACCTCGCCGCCCCGGTCGACCAGCTGGCCCGGCTGGACCTCAAGCCGCGGACCGTGCTCATCGTCGAGAATCTCGAATCGGTGCTCGCCTTGCCCGATCGTCCCGGCACCGTCGCGATCCACGGATCCGGCTACACGGTCGGGGTCGTGGCACGGTTGGGATGGGCCGCCTCGGCGAGGGTCGTCTACTGGGGCGATCTCGACTCGCACGGATTCGCCATCCTCAACCGCCTGCGGGCGCATCTGCCCGGGGTGGAATCGCTGCTCATGGACGAGGACACGCTGCTGGCCCACCGCGATCTGTGGGTGCGGGAACCGACGCCGCATCGCGGGAGCCTGCCGGGCCTCACCGGGTCGGAGCGGCGGGCGCTCGACCGACTGCGCTCCGAAGGGGATGTGCGACTCGAGCAGGAGCGGATCCCCTGGGACACGGCGCTCGCCGCCGTCGACGCGGCGCTGCGCTGATTCCGCGCTGCACTGATTCGGCCCCGGGGAGCCGCCTGCCGTGGGCGCTCTTCTCTTGGCCCCTGCCTGAATGATTCCGACGTCTCAACGTCGTGTAGCGTATCTCGAGGTTCAATGAATGCAGAGTGAACCACAACGGAACAATCGGTGAACTTCGGATAGGTGACGATAATCGGCATGAGCGACGTCAAGGCAGTGCAGGAGCGGCGGAAGTCCGGGTGGAATTGGCTCGCGGCACCGGGTCCCGCACCGCGGCTGCCGGAGGAGACGATCACACGACGCTATCCGCGGCTGCGAGGCCAGGTCTTCGTCGGGATCTTCGTGGGCTACGCGGGCTTCTACCTCATCCGCAACAACGTGCCGCTGGTGGGCAGCCTGCTCATCGATGAGGGCCGCATGAACGCCGTCGGCTTGGGCATCATCGCGAACGTCGCCCTCATCGCGTACGGCTTCTCGAAGTTCTTCTCCGGGATCGTCTCCGACCGTTCGAACGCCCGTCTGTTCCTGCCGATCGGGCTGGCGCTCTCGGCCGTCGCGAACCTGCTCCTCGCCGGTGTGCCGGTGTTGTCGTCATCGATCGCGATGTTCGCGACCGTCATGTTCGTCAACGGCTGGGTGCAGGGTATGGGGTGGCCGCCCAGCGGCCGTGTCCTCGTCCATTGGTTCTCCACCAGTGAGCGGGGAACCAAGACATCGATCTGGAATGTCGCGCACAACGTGGGCGGCTTCTTCGTCGGAGTCCTTGCCGCGCTCGGACTGCAGCTGACCGGAGATGACTGGCGCTCGGTCTTCTGGCTGCCGGCGATCGTCGCTCTCGTCATCGCCTTCATCGCTTATCTGCTCATCCGCGACACTCCTGAGTCGCAGGGTCTCCCGCCGATCGAGGAGTACCGTGACGACCCGGCCAAGGTGGACGCCGACGACGTCGAACAGGAGTCGCTGAGCACGTGGAAGGCGATCGAGAAGTACGTGCTGCGCAACCGCACGATGGTGCTGTTGGCCCTCGCGAACGTCTGCGTCTATGCACTGCGCTACGGGATTCTCACCTGGACTCCCGTCTACCTGTCCGAAGTCCGGCATGCCAGCTTGACCGGAGGCATTGCCGGGTTCTCGCTATTCGAGCTTGCGGGAATCGTCGGAACGCTTCTGTGCGGATGGCTCTCCGACAGGGTGTTCCGCGGGAACCGATCGGTCACCGGCATCGTGTTCATGATCGGCGTGGCTGCGGCGACCGCTGTGTACTGGCTGGCGCCGGCTGGTGTTCCGCTGTGGATTCCGCTGGTGACGGTCACAGTCATCGGCGGACTCATCTACGGGCCGGTCATGCTCATCGGACTCCAGGCACTTGACCTGTCTCCGCGTCAGGTGGCGGGGACGGCTGCCGGGTTCACCGGTCTGTTCGGGTACGTGCTCGGAGCCACGATGGCCTCAAGCGGAGTCGGCCTCGTCGTCCACCACTTCGGCTGGGACGTCACCTTCGCTCTGCTCATTGCGCTGTGTCTCATTGCGGTGGTCTTCCTCGCCATCATCAACAAGGACGAACGGCGCACTATCCGCGAGCATCAGCGCCGCTGACCGTGCGGGTCGCCTCGCGGAGGCCACAGTGTTCTCGCGTCTTCGTTCGTTGGACAGGACGGAACCCGTGTCATCGCCCTTTGCTAGCATCCACGCATGGACTCGGTGACCGTGCTTCGACTCGCCCACGACCAGGCGGTGCAGTATCCGTCCGTCGTCATCGAGCACCCTTTCGGGCCCGAGTACGCGGTGTTCAAGGTCCGCGGCAGAATGTTCATGATGCAGTACGAGCTGCGCGGAGTGCCGAGCATGAACCTGAAGATCGACCCGCTCGACGGTGAGGTGCTGCGCGACGCCTACGCGGAGATCACGCCCGGTTATCACATGAACAAGCGGCACTGGATCACTGTTTGCGGTGCCGACGGAACCGACACGGGAGCCGGCGGCGGAACCACCGGCGACGGCGGTGGCGATGACGGCGGAGCCGGGACCGACCCGGGGACCACCTCGGCGCGGGCGGCTCTCGATGAGGACCTCCTCCACGATCTCGTCCTCGAGTCGTACTGCCTCGTCGTCGCGAAGATGCCGCGCCGGGATCGGCCGGTCGACCCGGCGACCTTCGGCGGCAGAGAAGCGTGAGGGAGGTGTGACGGACAGACCTCGGGGCGGCCTCGTCGGGCTGTGCATCGCCGAACTCGTCTGCTGGGGACTCCTCTACTACTCGCTGCCCGTTGCGGTCACCCCGATCTCGGCGGACACCGGGTGGAGTGAGACGACGGTGACGGGTGCACTGACGATCGGTCTCATCGTCTCGGCGGTCGCCGGGGTGCGCGTGGGACGCCTCCTCGACGCGCACGGACCGCGGACGATCATGGCGACCGGCACGGGCATCGGCGTCGCGGCCCTCCTGCTCGTCGCGGTGGCACCGAATCTGCCGGTGTTCTACGTGGCGTGGGCGCTCGCGGGCTTCGCTCAGGCGACGACGCTCTACCCGCCGGCTTTCGCCGTCGTCACCCGCTGGTACGGGGCTCAGCGCGTCAGACCGCTGACGATGCTCACGCTCGTCGGCGGACTCGCCTCGACCGTGTTCGCGCCGATCATCGCGTGGCTCATCGGCACGGTCGGGTGGCGGCCGACCTACCTCGTCCTCGCGGGCATCCTCGCCGTCATCGCCCTGCCCGTCCAGCTCATCTTCCTCAACGCACGCTGGACCGACGACGCCGCCGCGCGGTACCAGCGCCCCTCCCGGGCCGAGATCCGCGCGGTCACCCGCAGCCCGCGCTTCATCATCCTGCAGCTGGCCGTGGCACTTGCGACGTTCGCCCTCTTCGCGGTGACGATCAACATCATCCCCGTCCTCATCGAACGCGGTGCCGCCTACGGTCTCGCGGCGATCGCGCTCGGTCTCGTCGGCTTCGGTCAGGTCGCCGGCCGCTTCGGGTACCCGAGCATCGAACGGCACACGAGCGCACGTTCCCGCACGGTGCTCCTCTTCGCCGCCGGCGCAGTGGGCCTGTGGCTGCTCGCGCTCGTGCCCGGACCGCTCTGGCTCATCATCGGCATCGCGATGATCACCGGCGGCATCCGCGGCTGCATGACGCTCTTCCAGGCGACGGCGGTCTCCGACCGGTGGGGTACGGCGAACTTCGGGGCCGTCAACGGCGTCTTCGTCGCCCCCATCACCGTGGGCACGGCACTCGCCCCGGTCGCGGGCCCGGCTCTGGCCGACCTCCTCGGCGGATATTCGCTCATGGCGATCGCCATGGCGGCACTCCTCACCGCCGCCACCGCCCTGTCGGCGCGGACGTGAACGGGTGTCGCGGTGCCTGCCCAGAAACGAGTGATGTCCTGCTTGAGATGCGGCAGGATCGATGTGTCGGACAGCGGCCACGTACGTGAAACGTGTAAAACAATCGCGAAACTTTTACACGTTCCACTGACATGGAAACTCGCTTTACACGTTGCCGGAGGCACGCAGAGCGGCAATCACCCACCGACGCGGTCGACGATCACACGCAGCCGACAAGCCTCTTCACCGCGTGTGACGCACAACCGATCCTGTCGCCACACTCACAGTTCCGCGGCTGCGGCCCCAGTCTAGACTGGCACCAGCAGTCCACGCCTCGCACCGGGGCAGATGCCAGAGCTTCGGTGCTCGTGTTTCCACGGAAGGAGCACCATGCCCACCGTCGCCAGAAACATCGTCGACACACTCGTCGCGAGTGGGGTCAAGCGCGTCTACGGAATCCCCGGTGACTCGCTCAACGGATTCACCGACGCTCTGCGCGTCAATCCCGAACTCGAATGGGTCCACGTCCGCCACGAGGAGGGCGCGGCGTTCGCCGCCAGCGGCGAGGCCGCCCTGACCGGAGAGCTCGCCGTCTGCGCCGGCAGCTGCGGTCCCGGCAACCTCCACCTCATCAATGGTCTCTACGACGCTCAGCGCTCCCGCGTCCCGGTCCTCGCGATCGCCGCGCACATCCCGAGCGAAGAGATCGGTTCGAACTACTTCCAGGAGACCCACCCGACGGAGATCTTCCGCGAGTGCAGCGTCTACGCAGAACACGTCGCCCACCCCTCGCAGATGCCGCGCCTATTGCGCATCGCGATGCGTGAGGCCATCGAGAAGCGCGGCGTCGCCGTGCTCGTCATCCCCGGCGACGTCGGCCTCGCCGACATCGACGCCGCCGCCGAGGAGATCAAGTTCTTCCCCTCGCACGTCACCCCGGCCGAACCGCTCATCGAGGACGCAGCCGCCGCCCTCAACCGGAGCAAGAAGGTGACGATCCTCGCCGGCGCCGGCACCGAAGGCGCCCACCCCGAGCTCCTCGCGATCGCCGACGCCCTCCAAGCGCCGATCGTCCACACGATGCGCGGCAAGGAGTTCGTCGAGTACGACAACCCCTACGACGTTGGCATGACCGGTCTGCTCGGCTTCTCCTCCGGCTACCATGCCCTGAAGTCGTGCGACACGCTGCTCATGCTCGGCACTGACCTGCCCTACCAGCAGTTCTACCCCGACGAGGCGACCGTCATCCAGGTCGATGTGCGCGGGTCGCAGATCGGCAAGCGGACGAAGGTCGACATCGCGCTCACGGGCACCGTCGCCGACACCATCAACGCCCTGCTGCCGCTGATCAGGACCGGCCGCAGCAGCTCGTTCCTCAAGACGGCGACGAAGCACTACGCGAAGACCCGCAAGGATCTCGACGAGCTCGCCACGCCGTCGAAGCGGACCATCCACCCGCAGTACCTGACGAAGCTCATCGACGAGGCGGCCACCGACGATGCGGTGTTCATCCCCGACGTCGGCTCACCCGTCGTGTGGGCGGCCCGGTATCTGACGATGAACGGCAAACGCCGCCTCATCGGCTCCTTCAGCCACGGGTCGATGGCCAACGCCCTGTCCCAGAGCGTCGGTGCGCAGGCCGCCTACCCGGGGCGGCAGGTCATCGCGCTGGCCGGCGACGGCGGCCTGGCGATGCTCCTCGGCGAGCTCATCACCCTCACCCAGAACGACCTGCCCGTCAAGGTCGTCGTCTACAACAACTCCTCGCTCAACTTCGTCGAACTCGAGATGAAGGCGGCCGGGTTCGTCACCTTCGGCACCGACCTGGAGAACCCCAACTTCGCCACCATCGCCGAGGCGGTCGGCATCAAGGGATTCCGCGTCGAGAAGTCGAAGGACCTCCCATCGGTCGTCACCGAGTTCCTCAACCACGACGGGGCTGCGGTCCTCGACGTCACGACCGAGCGCCAGGAGCTCTCGATGCCGCCGTCGATCACCGCTGAGCAGGCGAAGGGCTTCGCGCTCTACGCCATCCGCACGGTGCTCTCGGGCAAGGGCGACGAACTCATCGACCTCGCGCGCACGAACGTCCGGCAGCTGTTCTGACGCCCGGAGTCGCCGCCGGTCGGTGAGACCGCGCGGCGGCGGTGTTCCTGCGGCGTCGGTGTTCCGGCGGCGGCGTTCCGGCGGCGGCCGTGCAGAGTCGAGGACGCAGAGTGTCGAAATCCGAATCGGAAATCGTCACTCTGCGTCCTCGACTTCTCACTTGAGGTGCCTTTCGCGACCTGCGCGGGTGGTGTGACGCTCCGAGGGTGGTTTATCGCTGCGCGGGTGGCGTGACGCTCCGCCGGGTGCGCCGGGTGCGGCGGGTCAGACCGGGTAGTCCGCCAGCGCCGAGGCGGTTGCCAGGGCCGCGGTCATCGCTTCGTGTCCTTTGTCCTCGCGAGAGCCCTCGAGTCCCGCGCGGTCCCTGGCCTGTTTGTCATTGTCGCAGGTGAGCACTCCGAAGCCGACGGGTTTGCGGGAGTCGAGGGCAACTCGGTTCAACCCATCGGTCGCCGCCGAGCACACGTAGTCGAAGTGCGGGGTGCCGCCGCGGATGACGACGCCGAGGGCGACGACGGCATCGAAGCTCTCGATGACGCGGGCTGCGGCGACGGGCAGTTCGAAGCTGCCGGGGACGCGGATGAGCGTCGTCGTCGCCTGTGCCTCCGCGGCCGCGCGCTCGGCGCCGGCGACGAGTCCGTCCATGACCTCCGTGTGCCAGGACGCCGCGACGATCGCAACGTTGAGGCCGGTGGCGTCCAGGGTGATGTCGGGTGCTCCGTGATGTGCCATGAGTGATGCTCCTCAGTGGTGGGTCTCGATGTGGTGAGTCGGCCGGTGAGTCGACAAGTCGTGAGTCGACACGTCGTGAGCCGAAAGGTTGCGGTTCGGGCCGGTGGTGAACCGGCTGGTGGTGAGTCGGGTCAGTGGTCGATGGGTGGGCCGCTGCCGCGCCGACGACGGCGCGGTGCAGGTGCGTGGGCGCTCAGCACGCGAGGTGGAGCGTGTGGTGCATGCGGGTGCGCTTCGTCTCGAGGTACTTCGAGTTCTCCGGCCGCGCGGGGATCTCGAGCGGCACGACCGCCTCGACGGTGATCCCGAGGTCGGCCAGCGCCTGCGTCTTCGCCGGATTGTTCGTCAGCAGACGGATCCGGGTCAGCCCCATCTCGGTGAGGATCGCCGCGGCCGCCCGGTAGTCCCGGGCGTCGTCGCTGAGCCCCAGTTCGAGGTTGGCATCGACGGTGTCGAGCCCCGAGTCCTGGAGGGCGTAGGCGCGGATCTTGTTGCGCAGTCCGATCCCACGGCCCTCGTGTCCGGTGAGGTAGATGACCGCCCCGCCGTCCTCGGCGATCGTCTGCAGCGCCTGATCGAGCTGCTCACCACAGTCGCAACGATGCGACCCGAAGACATCCCCGGTCAGGCACTCCGAATGGACGCGCACGAGGGGAGCGGGGCTCTCCGACTCATCCGCGGGGCCGTCGATGTCGAGTCCGGTGTAGACGCCGAGGTGGTCGAGCCCGTCGACGGTGAATGCCCGTGCCGTGAAACGGCCGTAGCGCGTCGGCAGCGGGACCTCTTGGGAGGCCTCCGCGGTCGTTTCGGGGCCGACCGGCCCGAGCCCCACAGGTCCGACCTCGGCCGACGCGGCAGCCGGACCGTCGGCGTCCTCGCCATCCTCGTCGAGGTAGGCGATGAGCTGTTCGATCGAGACCATGACGAGGCCGTGCGCATCGGCGAACTCGCGGAGGGCGTCGAAGCGCATCATCGAGCCGTCGTCGTGGACCACCTCGGCGATCATCGACACCGGACGGGCCCCGGCGAGGCGCGCGAACTCGACGCCGGCCTCGGTGTGACCGGGCCGCTCACGGACTCCGCCGTCCTTCGCCACGAGCGGGAAGACATGACCGGGGCGGGTGATCGCGGCAGGGTCGGGGGTCTCGGCGGCGAGCACCCGGCCGGTCAGCGCACGTTCGGCCGCGCTGATGCCCGTCGTCACTCCGACGGCGTCGCAGCTGATCGTGTACGCCGTGCCCTTGGGGTCCTCGTTCGCAGCGACCATGGGCGGCAGGTCGAGCGCGGCCGCCCGTGCGGCCGTCATCGGGGCGCAGACGACGCCCGAGCTGTGCCGCACGATGAAGCCCATCGTCGCCGCGTCGGCGAACTCCGCGGCGATGATGAGGTCGCCTTCGTTCTCGCGGTCCTCGTCATCGACGACGACGATCGGGCGGCCCGCGGCGATCTCGGCGATCGCGCGGGAGATCGTGTCGAGCCCGGCGGTGGGCTCGCCGAGCGGTGCAACGGTCTCAGTCATGATCGGCTCCTTGTGGTGCAGGGGTGGTGACAGGGATGGGATTGCTCATCGACGGCGCCGAGGCGACCGGTGGTTCCGTGGTGGCCGCGGTGTCTGCGGACGCAGTCGTCGCAAGCGGCCGGGGCGTCGAAGCGTCAGGGGCGGTGAAGGAGAGGAGTCGCGCGGCGTACTTCGCGATGACGTCGACCTCGACGTTGACAGGGTCGCCGACCTGGAGACGGCCGAACGTCGTGTGCGACAGCGTCGCCGGGATGAGGCCGACCTCGACCCAGGCGCGCGGGGTGCCCTCACCGTCCGAGATGCCGTCCTCAGCGTGAACACTCTCTGCGTGAACACCGGCCGCAGGCGGGACGGCCTCGGAGACCGCCGTGAGAGTGAGGGAGACGCCGTTGAGCGCGATCGAGCCCTTGACCGCCGTCAGCGGTGCGAGGTGGGCGGGGATGCCGATGCGCAGGGTCGTCCACTCGGCGTGGTCGGTGCGGGCGATGACCTCGCCGAGGCCGTCGACATGGCCCTGGACGATGTGCCCGTCGAAGCGACCGGCCGCCGGGGTGCAGCGCTCCAGGTTGACTGGGTCGCCGGGAGTCAGCGCACCGAGCCCGGTCAGCCGCAGGGTCTCACCCATCACCTCGGCGACGAAGGTGCCCTGCCCCGAAGCCGAGGTCTCTGAGGCGGCGGGCTCCGCGCCCACGGACACGACGGGCTCCGCAGCCGCGGCCTCACCCGCAGACACGGCGTCGCCTCCGCCCGCGGCCTCGCCCCCGGCTGAGCCGACGTCGCCTCCGGCGGTCGGTTCGACGACCGAGGTCAGGCACACGCCGTTGACGGCGAGCGATCCGCCTGGCGGCAGATCGGCGACGACGTCACCGGCGGCGATGGTGAGCACTGCCGAGTCCTCGTGTGTGGTGAGGTCGACGACGGTGCCGATGCCCTCGATGATTCCGGTGAACACGGGTTCCTCCTGTGGTCGAAACGGGTGGTGGACGGCGAGCGGGGCGCTCATGGGCTGCTCGTCGTGAAGTGGAGAAGGACGTCGGGCCCGAGCACGGACACCGCCGGGACCGCGGTGTCGTCGGGGATGAGCCCGACCGCCTCGGTGAGGGTGGGGATGTCGAGCCCGCGGATGCCAGGCAGGCCCTCCCCGAGGAGGAGCGGAGCCTGATAGCAGTACACCTCGTCGACGACGCCGGCGGAGAAGAACGCACCGAGCACCTGCGGCCCGCCCTCGATGAGGAGGTGCCGGATTCCGCGGGCGGTGAGCTCGGCGAGCACGACCTCGACCTCGCGGGTGCGCACGTGGATGGTGGCGGGGTTGGTCGCCAGCGATGAGTCGGGTGCGAGGTCGCGCAGGCCCATGACGACGGGGATCGGCTGCGGGTCGAGGAGCTCCCCGTCCTCGTCGCGGGCGCTCAGCCGCGGATCGTCGTCGGCCGCCGTGCCGGTGCCGACGAGGATCGCGTCGACCTCGGTGCGCAGACTGTGCGAATGGATCCGGGAGGCCGCCGAGGTGATCCACCGGCTCGTGCGATCCGCGGCGGCGACCTTCCCGTCGAGGCTCTGGGCGATCTTCGCCGTGACGAACGGACGCCGCTGCGCCGTCGCCGCTCGCCAGCGGGCGTTGAGGTCGGCCGACTCCTCGCTGCCGAGGCCCGAGCGGACCCGGACCCCCGCCTCGGCGAGGATGGCCCCACCGCCCCCGGCGGGTTCGGTCGTGTCGGGGAGCGCAAAGACGACGTCGGGGATGCCGGCATCGAGGATCGCCTGCGTGCACGGCCCGGTCCGACCGGTGTGCGCGCACGGTTCGAGCGTGACGAACAGCGTCGAGGTGGTCAGATCGATGCCGTGACGCTTCGCCGTGGTGATCGCGTCGACTTCGGCATGCGGGGTGCCGGCGCCGAGGTGGCGGCCGGTGACGATCTGCCCGTCGGCGGCGCGGACGGCGGCCCCCACCAGGGGGTTCGCGCCGCGGCGTCCGTCGCGGGCAGCGGTGAGTGCGGCGGACATCGCCGCGTGGTCGTGGGCGGGTGCGCCCATGAGAAAACCTCCCGAGCCGATGCCGGGAGGGAGGAGCGTGCGGGTGCAGCCATCGCGGTTCGCGGGCGTCTGCGTGGTGCGCTTGCCAGCGCTGACACGACGACCGCGGTCGCCATGTTCCTCCCATCCAGACTCTTACTGTCGGTCTCGGAATCTCACCGAGTCAGCCGATCGCGTTCGACGCGTTCGGGTCGCGGACTGTCACCGCCGGCACGGAATTTCACCGTCCCCGGAACATGTTGGGATCAGGCTAGCACGCCGCCGATCGGCGGTCCTATGGCGTCCGTCACGTGGACCGGGCCCGCGGAGCGGTGGTGCCGACCTCTCGCCGAGGCGGTGGTGCGGGAAAGCGCAGTCACGTGCCGTGGGACGAGGTTGCATATAAATATAACCTAGGTATATACATGAGTTATGGAAGATGTGGATCCCGAGGAGATCGTCAAAGGTCTCGTCGTCGTCTCCTCACGCCTGACCAGGGCGTTCAGGAGGCTCATCGGCAATGAGAGTGAACTCGTCACTCTGCGCGCCCTCGCTGTCGTCGAGCAGTATCAGCCCGTGCGCGTCGGTCACTTCGCGCAGGGCTACCTCAGCTCGCAGCCGGCCGCGACGAAACTTCTCGCGCGGCTCGAGGACGACGGGCTCGTCGTCAGAGAGGCGAGTCCCACCGATCGCCGGGCGTCGCAGTTCTCGCTCACGGACGAAGGTCGGGCCAGGCTCGCGGTCAACCGCGAGATCATGGTCGACCAGATGGTGCCTTACTTCGAGGCGCTCACCCCTGAGGACCGACTCAGCGTGCACCGGGCGCTGCGACTCGTCGGCGACTACCTGCGCAATGAGCACCCTGTCGACACCGACGACGCCCCCGACGGATCCCCATCAGCCGACATCAGCACCACCAACGGAAAGGACGCACGGTCGAAGAGATGAGAGCAGCAGACGGAGACACCACACAGGACGAAGCGAAGCAGGGATCCATCCTGCGCCAACCGAAAGCGGTGTGGGCGGTGGTGTTCGCGTGCATCATCGCGTTCATGGGCATCGGCCTCGTCGACCCCATCCTTCCCGCCATCTCACGTGAACTCGATGCCAGCCCGGCGCAGTCGATGCTGCTCTTCACGAGCTACCTCTTCATCACCGGCGGCATGATGTTCTTCACGAGCTTCATCTCCTCGCGCATCGGTGCGAAGACGACGCTGCTCATCGGACTCATCCTCATCGTCGCGTTCTCCGCGCTCGCCGGTCTCTCCGGCAGCGTCGACCAGATCATCGGCTTCCGCGCCGGATGGGGTCTGGGCAATGCGCTCTTCATCTCCACCGCTCTGGCCACCGTCGTCGGGGCCGCCGCGGGCGGTGCGGACAAGGCGATCATCCTCTACGAGGCTGCGCTCGGCGTCGGCATCGCCACCGGTCCGCTGCTCGGCGGCGTCCTCGGCGGAATCTCCTGGCGCGGACCGTTCTTCGGCACCGCAGTGCTCATGGCCATCGGCTTCATCGCCATCCTCATCCTGCTGCCGAACTCGAAGACCGGCGGGCAGGCGCTCCAGACCTCACGTGAGCCGGTCAGGCTGAGCGCGACCTTCCGTGCGCTCGCCCACCCCGGAGTCGGCGTCGTCGCCGTCGCCGCACTGCTCTACAACTTCGGCTTCTTCATCCTCCTCGCCTACAGCCCGTTCCCGGTCGAGGCAGCCGCCGCGGCCGCCGGCATCGAGAACTTCGGAGCGATGGGCCTCGGCTACGTGTTCTTCGGGTGGGGCATCTGCCTGGCGATCACCTCGGTGTTCGGCGCACCCCTGCTCACGCATCGCCTGCGGCGGCGCAAGAGCCTCATCACCGCTCTCATCGTCCTCGCCGTGCTCCTCGTCGTCATGTCGTTCCTCGCCGAGTCGTTCATCGGGCTGATCATCTGCGTCATCGTCGCCGGACTCATCCTCGGCGTGCTCAACACGGTGTTCACAGAATCGGCCATGGAGGTCAGTGATCTCCCGCGGCCGGTGGCCTCGGGCTCGTACTCGGGTGTGCGGTTCCTCGGCGGTGCGGTCGCCCCGATCGTCGCCGGCGCCGTCTCCGAATCGCTGGGTGCAGGCTCTCCTTACCTCTTCGGCGCTGCGGCGGTCGTGCTCTCGATCCTCGTGCTCGCCTTCGGGTGGAAGGCGCTGCGCCGGATCGACGGCCACATCGACGAATCCCCCGTCGATGAGGCCTACGCCATCACCGGCGGAGACGCCTGACCCCTCGCAGTTCCCGGACGGTGCATGCCGTCGTCGCCCGTCACCGGAGAGGCCACCGCTGCCTCTCGGGTGACGGGCGACGGCTGTCTGTGGCAGATCCGAAACACGATTTCTCCGTCATTCATCGCAGTCAGGTGTAAGAATGGTGAGAACAAGGCGCCCGTCACCGTGGCGGCGCTTCACCCCTCGACCAGGAAGCCATCATGACTTACGACGCGAACAACGCCTACGGGTCCGGTGCGGAGAATGCTCCCGGCGCCGGATACGGACCGGGAGCTGCCTTCGGAGCCGACCTCGATGGCGCCAAGAGCCCCGACGATCTGTCCCGCCCCCTCTACGGAGCCACTTTCGGCCAGGCCGTCCGTCGCTTCTGGAAGAAGTTCTCGGTCTTCTCGGGCCGGGCTTCGCGCAGCGAGTACTGGTTCGCCTACCTGTTCCAGGCGCTCGTCATGCTCATTCCGGCAATCCTCTGGACCGTCGGCCTGTCGATGGTGGCGGCGACGGCGGCGAGCAGTTCGTACTCGCCCTACGGCACGCCGACGGCCGAGCCGAATCCGGCTGGCTCCACGCTGGCCCTGATCGGTGCCATACTCGTCGTCATCATCGCCCTGGCGTTCCTCGTCCCCAACCTGGCGATCAGCTGGCGGCGACTCCACGATGCCAACCTCGCCGGACCGTTCTGGTTCCTCAACCTCATTCCCAGCGTCGGCAGCCTCATCGTCCTCGTGCTGATGATTCTGCCGTCGAAGCCGGAAGGTCGACGCTTCGACACGTGAGCGTGATCCGGTTTCGCCGAGCGGCCGGTCTGCGCAGGATTCATCCTGCGCAGACCGGCCGCTTCGCTGTGTCGGGCCTCGGCTGCGGTGTTCAGGCACAGCCGGTGCATTCGGGTGGATCGCCTCGCCGCGCGTCGGTTGCGGCAGCTATCGCCGGCACCCACCGCTCGAGCCATCTCAGGCGTCCACCGCTCGAGCCATCTCAGGCACCCACCGGCTCGAGTGTGTCCTTGAAGACATCTGCCCGCATGATCTGGCCGATTCCCAGGTTCGAGTCGTATAGTTACTTACTGGTAACATTCCGCGGCTGCATCCGCCGCACCAATCGCCATAGAGCCAAGGCCGCATGTTTGCCGTAATGTGCTGACAAGCAGGCAGCGCGGTCCGCTGGCATCGGCATGATCGAATGACGCTTGCGAGACATGTGAGGGAGCAGGACAATGCAGAGCGATTCGCACACGCTCGCGGCCCCGACCGAGGTCGACCGTGCGGCAGTGACCCTGCGCGACTGGGGGATGTCGGGCAAGCAGGGCCCGGTGTTCTCCGACATCGACCTCACCGTCGCCAGCGGATCGCTGGCGATCATCCGCGGAGCGGCGGGCTCCGGCAAGACCTCGCTGCTGCTGTCGATCGCAGGACGGATGCGCGTCGACTCCGGTGAGGGCCACGTCTTCGACCTCAACATCCGCAGACAGGCCCGCGCGGTCCGCGAAACCGTGTCGATCGGGCACGTCGCCGGACTGACGGACCTCGAGAACGACTTCACGGTCGCCCAGCACATCGCCGAACGCCTCATCATGCTCCAGCCCTGGTACAAGCCGTGGGTGTCGAAGAAGTCCCTGCGGGAGGTCATCGACGTCATCAGGGAGACCTTCGACTCCGCCACCGAGGTGATCGGCCGCCTCCCGAAGGACACGTTCACCTCGAGTGACGCCAAGAGCGCTGACTTCCTCGTCGACGCCGACGGTGACACCTTCGTCTCCGAACTCAGCGAGCTGCAGAAGTTCCTCCTCGAGTTCGGGCTCGCCTCCCTGGCCCAGAAGCCCGTCATCGTCATCGACAACATCGACTTCCTCCGGGAACGTGAGGACCGTGCCCGCGCATGGGCCGCTCTCCTCATCTACCAAGAGCTGCGCCGGGAGCGGGACCCGGAGAAGCCGCTGACGCTCATCGTCACGTGCGAGGATTCCTCGGACATCGATCTCGCCTTCGACCAGCTCTCCACCCAGGTGCATCCCGCCTCGGTGACCGAACTCAACCTGACCCCGCAATCCTCCTGACCTCAGCTCCATAGACCCGGCAGGCCCCGGTCTGCGCTCGACCTTCGGCACCACAGATTCTTGTGAAGGTGATTCTTCGATGTTCTCCCTCCCCTGGCTCGAACTCACTCGGTTCAAACGTCACACGATCACGCGTCTGGCGATGATCGTCGTCGCCGTCATTCCCGCGATCTACGGCGGGCTCTACCTGGCGTCGAACTGGTCGCCGACGGACAACATCGACCGACTCCAGGCCGCTGTCGTCAACGAGGACACCGGTGCGGAGAAGCCGGACTCCGACGGTGAGCGGCTCAATGCCGGCGACGAACTCGTCGACAAGATCACCCCGAAGGGCGAAGGCGGCTTCGACTGGCAGGAGACCTCGCTGCAGGAAGCCAATGAGGGGCTCGCCGACGGCACGTACTTCGCGATCCTCGAGATCCCCTCGAACTTCTCGCAGCGCCTCGTCTCCACCGGCGGTGACGACCCCGAGCAGGCGGGACTCGAACTGCGCACCGATGATGCCCATAACTTCATCGTCGGGCAGCTCGCGGGCACGGTGCTCTCCGAGATCAAGGCGGGACTCAACGAGACGACGACGGCCGAGTACGTCTCCCAGGTCTACGTCGGCTTCAACGACATCCAGTCCTCCATGGTCAAAGCCGCCGACGGCGCCTCCGACCTCCACGACGGCGCCGTCGAACTCCACGACGGGTCGGGCAAGCTCGCGAAGGGCGCGCACGATCTCGACAAGGGAGTCGGCGATCTCCAGAAGGGGATCGGGGACCTCGACGACGGCGCGGGCAAGCTCGCGAAGGGTGCTGGGGACCTCGAGAACGGTGCCGACACGCTCGCCACGGGCACGGGAGATGCCGAGACCGGAGCGAAGAAGCTTGCGAAGGGCGCCGGTCAGGTCGCTGACGGCACGAGCCAGCTGCGCGGCGTCGCCGACGATGCGACCGACAAGGCGGAGGATCTCAAGGGCAAGGCCGACGACCTCGTCGAGAGCGCCCGACCGAAGCTCGACGATGCGGAGAAGGATTTCGAAACCGCGCGGACCTCGGTCCGCGGTGACGTCGCCGATCGCATCGACCAGCTGGAGAAGGACTACCCGGACGATCCGAACGTCCAGAAGCTCGCCGAGGAGGTCGGCACCTTGGGCGACGACCTCGACTCCGCGCACGAGCGGGCGTCGAAGGCCGCCGATGACGCGCGTGGGTTGGAGAAGCCGGTCAAGGATGCCGTCGACGGGGTGATGCAGAAGATCCGGGACGCTGACAAGAAGATCGGCGAGCTCGACGACGGGGCGCAGCAGGTCGCCGACGGTGCCGACGATCTCCACTCCGGTCTCGTCAAGCTCGACAAGGGCGCCAATGACCTCGCCAAGGGTGCCGGCGACCTTCATGACGGCGCCGTCGCACTCAAAGACGGGACGGCGAAGGCGAAGGACGGTGTCGGCCAGCTCAAGGACGGGTCGTCCCAGCTCGCGAAGGGCGCGACCGATCTCGATGAGGGTGCGGGCAAGCTCGACGACGGTTCGGGGGAGCTCGCCGACCAGCTGACGAAGGGCGCCGAGCAGATCCCGACGTATGACAAGCAGGATCGTGAGAAGCGCTCCGATGTCGTTGCGGTGCCCGTCGACGCCGACAAGGTGAAGAACAATGCGGTGGGTACATACGGCGAGGGACTGGCCGCGTTCTTCATCTCACTGGCCCTGTGGATCGGCGGCATGATCACCTACATGGTGCTCAACGCGATTCCGTACCGTGCGCTCGCCTCGACGGCGAAGTCGAACCGCATCGCCTGGGCCGGCTACGTTCCGGGTCTCCTCTTCGGCATCGCGCAGGTCGCCGTGCTCTACGGCGTGCTGTGGTTCGCCCTGGACTTCTCGGCCGGCGCGTGGCTGGGCACCCTGGTGTTCTCGATCCTCATCGCGGCGAGCTTCCACGCCGTCCACCAGCTCTGCGTGGCCGCCCTCGGCGGTGTCGGCAGGCTCATCGCGCTCGTCCTGCTGATGATCCAGATCGCCTCGGCGGGAGGCACCTACCCGGTGCAGACGGCACCGGAGATCTTCCAGATCATCTCGCCGTTCCTGCCGATGACCTACGCCGTGACGGGTCTGCGCACGCTCATCGCCGGCGGGGACATGATCATCGCCGTGCAGTCAGCGGCCGTGCTCCTGCTCATGACGGGGATCTGTCTGCTCGCGACCGTCCTCGTGTGCAGCCGCAAACGGATGGTCACCCTCACGCAGCTCCACCCGAGCCTGTCGCTCTGAGGCGACAGGCCGCGGTGAGGCAGGCCGCGGCACGCCAAACCGCGGTGCGCCAGACGGCGGTGCGCCAAACTGCGGGAACCTCGACCGCGGCCTCAGGCGACCGTCGCACTGACCAGCGCCCGTCCGCTCGAGCCAGGTCTGCTTCGCCACCCGGCGTCTCACTCCTCGTCGAAGTACCGGGTGTACCTTCTCGGCTCGTCGAGGAAGCGGCGCCAGTGCGCGACCATGTCGAGGTCGTCCCAGGTCGAGTCCCGTATGCCCCACTCGCCGAGTTCGACGAGTCGGGCGCCCTCGGCGCTCGCGAGGATGGGGGAGTGGGTGGCCATGACCGTCTGCAGTCCGGCCCGTTCACGCTGCCGGATGAGCTGGAGCAGCGTGAGCGAGGACGTGAATGACAACGCGCTCTCGGGCTCATCGAGGATCCACAGACCGAAGTCGAGGAATGTGCCCTTCAGCGTGTCGACGAACGTCTCGCCGTGTGACCGTTGGGAGAGCTCGAAGCCGCGCGGCGCGCCGATCTCCATGAGGTGCGCCATGCTCTCGTGCATCGTCTCGGCACGGAGGAAGAAGCCCTGCCGATTCGTCGTCGCACCCTTGATGATCTGCAGGTGCTCCGTGAGCACAGGTGTGTCCTCGGCGTGCTCACGCACCTCCCACGCCGAGCCGCCGCCGTGCGGGAGATCGAGCGCGGTGGCGATCGCCTCGATGATCGTCGACTTCCCCGCACCGTTCTCGCCGACGAAGATCGTCGTCGCCTCGAACTCGAACCCCGCGAGGAGATCACCGACCGCCGGGATGTCGGCCAGCCAGTCGGGCAGCTGCGGTGGGGAGTGCGCGTGCGCGGCGACCGACCGCAGCGGGAGGGAGACTCGGGGATCCATGGCACCGAGGGTAGCGCGAACACCTGACACGACCGCCTCGGCGAGGATCAGCCGAGCGCGAGCCGCACGGCGAGGATGACGAGGACGACGGCGATGATGACGTCGAGAACCTGCCACACCCGCGGTCGCGCGAGCCAGCCCGACAGCGCCCGGGCACCGAGGCCGATGCCGAGGAACCACGTGATCGACCCGACCATCGCCCCGAGCGTGAACGGCAGCACGCCGCCGGGGCCCTGCTGGTTGGCGAGGTTGCCGAGCATGACGACGGTGTCGAGGTAGACGCCGGGATTGAGGAACGTCAGGGCGAGCGTCGTCGCGATGACCCCGCGCAGGCCGCGCTGCTCGGTGTCGGCCCGCAGCCCGGTCGCCTCGCGGGCCGATCGCAGGCTCGTCCACGCGAACCACAGGAGGTAGGCCACCCCGAGCCAGCGGAGGATCTCGAGCGCCCACGGTGCCAGCAGGACGATCGCGCCGATCCCCACCGACCCCGCCCCGATGAGGAGGACGTCGGCGAGGATGCAGATCGTGAGGACGACGCCGAGGTGCTCGCGACGGATCCCCTGCCGCAGCACGAGTGCGTTCTGCGGCCCGACGGCGATGATGAGCGACCAGCCTGCGAGGAGACCGCTGAGTGCGTGAGTGACCATATCGCCAGAGTAGGACGATCGGCGAGTGAAGAAAAACAAAACAATCTACATCTGATGCAGAATATCTTCATGAACCTCGATCACGTCAGAGGACTTGCCGCCGCCGTCGACGAAGGCACCGTCGAAGGCGGCGCGTATGTCCTCGGCATCACCGCCTCGGCGGCGAGCCAGCGCATCCGCGCCCTCGAATCCCGGCTCGGCCAGGTCCTCCTCCGGCGGTCCAACCCCGTCACCGTCACCGAGGCGGGCGCCGCGGTCCTCCGCTACGCGCGCCAGGTCGAACTCCTCGAATCCGAGGCGATGGACCGCCTCCACGGCATCGCCGTCGACGCTCCTGACGGCATCGGCACCGGTGAGGCCGGGGCGCGGCGGGAGCCGACCGTGCTGCGCATCGGAGTCAACGCCGACTCGCTCGCCACGTGGTTCCGTCCGATCTTCGCCGAGGCGGCCACGTGGGACGATGCCGTCCTGCGGCTCGTCGTCGCCGACCAGGACAAACTCCTGCCGCTGCTGACGTCGGGGGAGGTGCTCGGGACGATCACCTCGGCGGCCTCGAGTCCGTACGGCACCCGCGTCGAACGGCTCGGCACCATGCGCTACCTCGCCGTCGCGGCCCCTGGTCTGCTCGCCCGGCACGGCTGGACGGGCACGAGCCCCGCGGAGAAGAATGGCGCGAGCCCCGCGTCGGCGAAGGGGGAAGAGGCGTCGTCGGCGAAAACAGGCGACGGTTCCTTCGCCGAGGTGGACCTTGCGACCCTGCCGATGGTCAACTTCGGCAAGGACGACGACCTCCAGCTCGACTTCCTCCGCCGGCACGGAGTGACGACGATGCCGCCGATGTCGGTGGTGCCGAGCTCGGCGGAGTTCGCCGTCGCCGTGGCCTCCGGTGTGGGCTGGGGGATGATCCCGGTCATGCAGCTGAGCGAGATCGACACCGACCTCGTGCCGATCACCGCCGCCCCGGACGTCGACGTTCCGCTCTACTGGCAGCACTGGAAGCTCGCCTCGGAGCGGCTCTCCCGCCTCACCTCGGCGCTCACCCGCGCTGCCGAGCAGATGCGCTGACGCCGGCGTTTCGGGCGGGGTCAGCCTGTCGGAGGAGGTCAGTGCATCGGGCGGGGCCGGTGCCTCGGGAGAAGCCGTGCCTCAGGCGAGGAGTCGGTCGATGAGCCACTTGATGTTCGCGTGCATCTCGTCGACGGTCATCCGGTCCGGGGAGATGATCGAGTGGAGGCCCATGCCGTCGATCGCGGTGAAGAGGATCGTCGCGGCGCGTCCCACCTCGGCGGGATCGAGGTGCCCTTCGTCGGCGAGGACGCCGAGCCAGCGGTGGAGGCAGTCGTAGGTGATCTCATGGGCGTAGTCGAGCAGCGCCTGCGACCCCTCGCGCGGATTCGGTCCGAGCGCGTTGAAGTGCATCGCCAGCCACAGCTCGAGCTGGGCATCGCGGTGCTCGTGTGTCGTGAGGAACTGCGAGAGCACCTCGTAGAGACGCTCGCGGGGTGGGATGCTCGCGTCCTCGATGCGGAAGTCGCTGATGTTCATCTGCATCGATCGACGGGCGACCTCGATGTAGAGATCGGCCTGGGTCGGGAAGTAGTGGCGCAGCGTCGACGCGCCGATCCCCGCCTCCTTCGCGACCGCGCGCACACTCAGCGTCGTCCTGCGCGGTTCGCCGGTCTCCGCGAGGCGGATCGCGGCCTCGATGATCTCATCGCGTCGGGACATCACCCTCCTCTCTTTCGCCTCACTCTACTCAGCAGGTATAGTACAGTGTACTAGTACGCTGTACTAGGATCATCGAGAACCCGCGAGAACGGAGCACACCATGATCGAGAACCTGCAGAACTTCGCCGATTCGTTCCCCGACTGGCTGCAATGGCTGGGCGTCATGCTCGTCTCCGCGATCCCGTTCGTCGAGTCGTACTTCGGCTCGGTCATCGGCGTCGCCATCGGACTGAGCCCGGTCGTCGCGATCCTCGTCGCCGTCATCGGCAACGTCGTCTCGATGCTCGCGTTCGTCTACGGTGCGGGCGCGATCCGCGACAGGGCGACGAAGAACAGGGAGAAGGCCACCTCGCCGAGGCGGCAGCGGCTCAAGCGCATGTTCGACAAGTTCGGCGTCCCCGGCGTCTCCCTGCTCGGCCAGACGGTCCTGCCCTCGCAGATCACGTCGATGGCGATGGTGAGCTTCGGCGCCAACCGCAACGTCGTCGCGTTCTGGCAGATCATCTCGATCATCCTCTGGGGCGTCCTCTTCGGTGTGCTCGCGACCCTCGGCATCAACGCCGCGTTGCGGTGATGGGCCGCCGAGGCGGACCTTCACTGAGCTTGTAGCACTGGTGCTACAATTTGCTGATGAATGCAGAGGGAGTGCAGGCTGAAAGCCTTTCGCAGCGTGAGCTGCGCAATGAGTCCGGGAGGGTCCTTCGCGCGGTCAGTGAAGGGCATTCGTTCGTGCTGACCAATCGGGGTGTGCCGGTTGGGCGCATCGTTCCGTTGGACGCTCCTGCTCCTCGGCTGACGATCGCTCGACCGGCTAGAAGAGTGGGTGGCTGGACTGCGCGTGATCGCCGGCCGTCGAGCGACAACCGCGTCATGACGGAGATCATTGACGAGCTCCGTGAGGAGCGTCTGTGAGCGACCCGTCGATCGTCTACGTTGACACCTCTGCACTCGGGGCTCTTCTAGTGGCTCAGCCGGAGTCGGACGCTCTGGTCGGCTGGCTGAATGGAACCTCAGCAGAACTCGTGTCGAGCGACCTGGTCGAAACCGAACTGCGTCGAATGGCCGTGCGAGAGGAGCGCGAGCAGGCAGAAGTCTCTGTGCTCCTCGATGGAGTCTCCATCGCCGCTCTCGATCGGGCGGTGTTTCGCTCGGCCGGACTTCTGTCCATGCCGTATCTGCGGACCCTCGATGCGCTGCACCTGGAGGCCGCGCTCCGATTGGATGTCGATGCCCTTCTGACCTATGACAAGCGCCTTGAGGAGGCGGCACGGTCGGTGGGCCTCGAAGTCATTTCGCCCCGCTGACGGGATGATTCCGCGATGCCCTCAGGTCGGCAGAACGGTCATACCCGCCTGACCATTTCGCCGACCCAGTGCGGCAGGACGAGCGGTGTCTGCTGAGTTCTGGATTCCGCTCCGGGCGGGCCGTGTCAGTGCCGGCACCTAGACTGACCCCATGACGGAAACCACGCAGCTCACCGACTTCGACGCCCGCGCGCAGTCCGTCCTCGCGGAGCTGACGAACAACCCCGACGCCCAGTTCCGCGACGGTCAGCTCGAGGCGATCAGCGACCTCGTCGAGGGGCGCAAACGCGTCCTCGTCGTCCAGCGCACCGGGTGGGGCAAGTCCGCGGTCTACTTCGTCGCCACCCGACTGCTGCGCGCCCAGGGTGCGGGGCCGAGCCTCATCATCTCCCCGCTGCTCGCCCTGATGCGCGACCAGATCGCCGCGGCCGGACGTGCCGGAGTCCGGGCGGCGACACTCAACTCCTCGAACGTCACCGAATGGGACGGCGTCCTCGCCGATCTGCGCGCCGGGAGCATCGACGTCCTCCTCGTCTCCCCGGAACGGCTGAACAACCCGCAGTTCCGCGACGAGGTGCTCCCTCAGCTCCTTCAGATCCTCGGGCTCATCGTCGTCGACGAGGCCCACTGCATCTCCGACTGGGGCCATGACTTCCGCCCCGACTACCGCCGGATCGGCCACATCCTCTCCGACCTCACAACCGACACCCCGGTGCTCGCGACGACGGCGACGGCGAACTCCCGCGTCGTCACCGACGTCGCCGAACAGCTCGGCGACGACACCACCGTCGTGCGCGGCGAACTCGCTCGCGATTCGCTGCGCCTCGGCGTCCAACCCGGCCTCGATCCCAGTGCTCGGATCGCGTGGCTGAGCTCCCACCTCGGCGATTTCACGGGATCGGGCATCATCTACACGCTCACGGTCAGCGCGGCCGAGGACATCACCCGCATCCTCCGTGACCAGGGGCATGAGGTGCGCGCGTACACCGGCCGCACCGACGCCGAGGAGCGCGCTGACCTCGAGCAGCAGCTCAAGGACAACCGGCTCAAGGCGCTGGTGGCGACCTCGGCGCTGGGGATGGGCTTCGACAAGCCGGACCTCGGCTTCGTCGTCCACGTCGGGGCGCCGTCCTCGGCCGTCGCCTACTACCAGCAGGTCGGTCGCGCCGGTCGTGCGACGGATTCCGCCGACGTCCTCCTCCTTCCCGGCTCCGAGGACGCCGAGATCTGGGAGTACTTCGCGACCGCGTCGATGCCGAGTCAGGCCGATGCCGATGCCGTCCTCACCGCGCTCGCCGAAGCGGACGGCCCCCTGTCCGTGGCTCGCCTGGAGACGCTCGTCGGGACGAAGCGCACCCGCCTGCAGCTGCTGCTCAAGACCCTCGAGGTCGAGGAGGCCGTGGAGAAGGTCCGCGGCGGATACGTCTCGACCGGTCGAGGATGGACGTATGACCGGGAGCGCTACGAGAAGGTCGCCGAGGTGCGCGCCTTCGAGGCCCAGGCGATGCTCGACTACGAGGCGACGGGGGAGTGCCGGATGGAGTTCCTCATCCGGCAGCTCGACGATCCCGACCCGCAGCGCTGCGGACGCTGCGACAACTGCGCAGGCGTGTGGTGGTCGACGGAGATCTCCGCGGAGACGCAGCGGGAGACCGCCGGAACCCTCCACCGGATCGGCCTGCCGATCGAACCGCGGAGCACGTGGCCCTCGGGGATGGCGAACATCGGCGTCTCCCTCAAGGGCAGGATCCCCGCCGAGGAGCTCGCCGCCGAAGGCCGCGTCATCGCCCGACTCTCCGACCTCGGACAGGGACAGGTGCTGCGGGAGTTCCTCGCCCCCGATGCCCCCGACGCCGACGTGCCTGCGCAGATCGGCCGGTGGTGCCTCGAGGTGCTCGGGCAATGGAACTGGGAGGACCGGCCCGAGGTCGTCGTGTCGATTCCGAGCGCCCGCCGGCCCGAGACGATCCGCTCGCTCGCGGCGAACCTCGCGTCCGCGGGACGTCTGATCGACGGCGGTGAGCTGCTCCAGGTCCACGACCATGGGACGCCCGACGTCAACAGTGCCTTCCGCGTCAAGGACCTCCACGATGCGTTCGTCGTTCCCCCGGAGGTCGCCGAGGCGGTCGCCGGAAAGTCCGTCCTCCTCGTCGACGACGAGATCGTCTCCCGGTGGACGATGGCGATCGCCGCCCGCGCGCTGCGGCAGGCCGGAGCGACCGCGGTGCTCCCGTTCGCGCTCGCGCTGCGGGCGTGAACGGGAGCACTCCGGATCAGAGATCCTGGTGCAGCTGGAACGTCGCTCCCTCGGGGTCGGCGACAGTGGCGACCCTGCCGAACTCCGAATCCATGGGACCGTCGAGCACGGTGCCGCCGAGTTCGACGACCTTCGCCGCGGCGGCGTCGACATCGGCGACGTTGAAGTACGTCCGCCAGTACGAATTCGGGGTCCACTGGCTGGCATCGCAGATGCCGGCGACGGCGGTCTCATTGGCGCCGTAGGTCGCGTACTTGATCTCCTGGCCCTCGACCTCGACGAGTTGGAAGTCGAACGCGTCGACGTAGAACTCGCACGCAGTGTCGTAGTCCGTCGTCATCAGCTCGAACCACACCGGGGTGCCCGGGACGAGCGGCAGTTCGAACCCGGTGAACTGGTCGGACTGCCACATGCCGATCGGGGCGCCGGTGGGATCGACGACAACGGCCATCGAGCCCAGGGGGCCGACCGCCATCGGACCGACGACCGGCGAGGCGCCGTCTGCGGTGGCCTTCGCAAACGTGCCGTCGATGTCACTGGTGTAGAGGTACGTCGACCAGGCGGTCGGCATCGTCGGATCCGGGTTCCCGTCCATCGTCATCGCTCGCATGAACCCACCGACGGGCGCACCGTCCTTGTACGCCTGGTGGTAGTGACCGAAATCGGGTCCCTGGTCGACGATCTCCCACCCGAAGACCTCGGTGTAGAAGTTCTTCATGGCATCGAAGTCCTGGCAGACGTAGTCGATCCAAACCGGCTGTCCTTGACGGGGATTATCAGGCATGGCAGCTCCTCTTCGTGATGCTTCCTGGCGGGTGCGCAGACGGGGGTCGTCTGTTGGAATGATCGTAGCTGGTGAGAGAGGTCTGTGGGCACGATCCGGCAGGTCCGGTGGCGCAGCCGGACGGTGCGGTGTCGTCAGCGCCAGGCGCGGGTCACCTCGGCGAACTGCGGGCGCAGGGTCGCCTGGAGGAGTGGACCGAAGGACACGCGCTTGACGCCGATCTCGGTGAGCTGGACGAGGCTGAGCCCATCGGGGATGGCGCCCTCGAGGGGACGCGCGGTGACGTTGAGCGGCAGCGGAACCTCGGACACGACCCGCTTGAGAGTCTCCGTGTCGGGCATCGCCACAGGGTAGACGGAGTCGGCGCCCGCCTCGGCGCAGAGATTGAGGCGACGGATCACCTCGGCGGTCGGGTCGGCGAAGCCCTCGGGCGATTTGAAGACATCGGTGCGGGCGTTGATGACGACGTGGACGCGCTGGGCGTCGGCGGCGCGGCGCAGGTCGCCGATGTACTCGGCATGCTCCTCGGCAGTGCGCAGCCGACCGGCGCTGTGGACGGTGTCCTCGATGTTGAGGCCCACCGCGCCGGCTTCGAGGAGACCGGCGATGAGATCGGGGGCATCGGTGTCGTAGCCGGATTCGAGGTCGGCGCTGACGGGCACGTCGACGGAGGAGGTGATCCGCGCGATGCCGTCGAGGGCCTCCTCGAGGGGCATGTTCTCCCCATCGGCGTAGCCGAGGGAGTCGGCGAGCGGGTGCGATCCGATCGTCAGCGCGGTGAACCCGGCCTCGACCATCGCACCGGCCGACCAGGCATCCCAGACGGTCGGCAGGACGACGGGTTTGGCCTGGTGGTGGGCGTCGAGGAGGGCGGAGGCGCGTTCGGCGAGCACAGTGAAGTCAGTCATGGTGCCCACTGTTCCATCACATCGGCCCGCCGCGCCAGTGTTCACCCGAAGGTCTCAGAAACCGCCGCGGCGGCAGGCCCGGGCACGAGCAGTGATTCGGGTAGGCGCGGGTGAGACTGCAGGACGTCCCGGTCGGATCCTGGTGGCAGAAATCGGTCCGGGACGTTCTGCGGTCGGGGCGCGACCAGCGCGCGACCTCAGAGGCGCGGGGTCCGCGGGGGTGCGTCGCGGCGGTCACCGGTGGCCTCGAAGGCGGCGGCGAGCTCGATGAGCGCCGAATCGTCCCAGCCGCGGCCGGCGATCGTCAGGCCGACGGGGATCCCGGTGTCGGCCATTGTGCCCATCGGCACCGTCACCGAGGGAATCCCGAGGTGGCGGGGGACGAGGTTGCCGTTGGCGACCCACGTGCCGTTGCGCCAGCCGAGGTCGGCCGAGGCCTCGTCGACGTCCATGTCGGCGGGGCCGACGTCGGCCATCGCCGGGAAGATCACGGCGTCGAGGTCGTTCTCGTCCATCCACGCCTCAAGGTCGATGCGGCGGGTGAGCTCTAGGCCGTGCACGCCCTCTTCGAGCAGCGGGATGTCGGTCATCGCGGCGTACGGATGCGTCCGCACGTGCTCCGGGTATTCGGCGATGTCGTCGTCGAAGCCCGTGTAGCGGTCGGGCAGCGCACCGGCCGGATGCGGGAAGATGTCCGCGCCGTCGACCTCGGTCAGCGTGGAGAGGTGCGGATCGCCGTTGCCGCGGAGGAAGTCGTCCCACGCCCAGGCGGAGAGGTCGACGATCTCCCGCTCGAGGTACTCGGGTGAGACGAAGCCGCGGGTCCGGATCGTCGGCGCGCCGGGACGGTCGCCTTCGTAGTTGGTCACGACGGGGAAGTCGGTCTCGACGACCTCGGCGCCGGCGGCCTCGAGGTCGCGGCGGGCCGCCTCCCACAGGTCGATGACCGAGGGGCGGGTCTCGACACGCTGACCCGTGGGGCCGCCGATCCCGCCGTCGGGGTTGGTGCCGGCCTCCTCATCGGCGTTGATGTACATCCGGGGCACGCCGAGGCGCTTGCCCGCGAGCACGTCCTGCGCGGCGGCGCGGTCGGCAGGCAGCAGCGCGGCGTACGAGTCGGGCCTGACCTCGGAGGCCGCGGGGATCTCGACCCACGGCTGGACGCGCCAGAAGTCGCCGCGGGTCTCGGTGTCGTCGGCGACGATGACATCGAGGACCTCGGCGAGGTCGGCCATCGTCCGGGTGTGGGGGACGACGACGTCCATCGTGGGCACGAGCGGCCAGTTCCCGCGCACGGAGATGACACCCCGGGAGGGGGTGTAGGCGATGAGTGCGTTGTGCGAGGCCGGGGCGCGGCCCGATGACCAGGTCTCCTCCCCGAGGCCGAACGCCGCGAAGCTCGCCGTCGTCGCCGTTCCCGAACCGTTCGACGACCCCGAGGCGAACGCACTGGTCAGCCATTCCGCGTTGTAGGGACTCTCGGCGCGGCCGTAGAGTCCGCGCTGCATGCCGCCGTTGGCCATCGGCGGCATGTTCGTCAGGCCCAGGCAGATCGCCCCGCCCGCCCGCAGGCGTTCGATCGTGAAGGCGTCCTTCTGGGCGATGAGATCGGCGAAGGCCGGCGACCCCGAGGCGACGGTGAGCCCGGCGACCATGTAGCTGTCCTTCGCCGTGTAGGGAATCCCGTCGAGCGGACCGAGCGTCTCACCGCGGGCGCGGCGCTCGTCGGCGGCGGCCGCCTCGGCGCGGGCCTCGGGATTGGCGACGATGACGGAGTTGAGCCTGGTCTCGGTGTCCGGGCCGTCGAACGCGGCGATGCGCTCGAGGTAGGCATCGACCAGCTCCGCCGAGGTGGTCTCCCCGGACTCGAGCGCCGCGCGCAGAGTCGCAATGGAGGCCTCGACCACGTCGAACTTCGTCATTCTCGCTGCTCCTTCGGTGGGTCAGTGCTGGGGGTGCCCCACCAGTATCGCCCAGACGCGCCGAGGCGGGGCTTCGATTTCCGTCGGAGGCGGCGCTGCGAGGACAAGATCGATTGCCGCCTGACGGGGTCGCTGACCGGTCGCGCACCGTAGGATCGAGCCATGGCAGTGAGCGCGATCATCCTCAGCGGCGGCCGGTCGAGTCGCTTCGGCGGGGTCCACAAACCGGGTGTCGACCTCGGCGGACGCACCGTGATCTCCCGCATCCTCGCAGCGGTGCGCGCGCTCGATGCCGACGCCGAGGTGTGGGTGGCCGGTACGACCGAGGGTCTGAGCGAGGCCGAGGCGGAGTCGGTGAGCGCCGTGCGCGAGGATCCGGAATTCGCAGGGCCCCTCGCCGGAATCGCTGCGGCAGCGGAGCAGATGGGCTCGACCGAGGGCACCACCCTCATCATCGCCGGAGACATGCCGCTGGTCACGGCGGCCCACCTCGGCGAGATCGTCTCCCTCAGTGAGGCCTCTGGCGGACCGGTGACCGGCACCGACGATCGCGGGAAGGCGCAGTTCCTCTGCGCGGCGTGGCCGCACTCCCTGCTGCGACAGCGACTCGCGCGGATCGGCGACCCCGAGAACAAGGCCGTCCGGCTGCTCTTCGATGACGGCGAACCCCGCCTCATCGACGTCGACCCCGAGGTCGTCGTCGACTTCGACACCGAGGCGGAACTCGCCGCGATCCGCGCGCGGCTCGACCGGGAATAGCGCGAGCCCTCGTCGGCAGCCGAGGTCCCGGGCACCCCGACCGCGCCGACCCGTCCGGCAGAGCCCCCGAGCACCCCGCCCGGAGGGGAGTCCGGGACGTTTCCGCAGGTCGAAGACGGGGGATAACACCCCTGTGGCGTGATCGGCGCGACCCTATGCTCGAATCATGAGCATCCCCCGTGAGACTGCTGAATGCGACGTCGAATATCCCCCGATGGGTGGAGGCGATTGGCAACTTTCGGGTGACGCGCACACCCCCGCCCGAATGAAAGACTGACTGACGGCGAGCCGGGCCACCGCCTGCCGCCGCGCACTTCCCGCCTGACGCTCGGCGCTGCCGCGCGCCCGAAACCCGTTACGACCCGGAGGAACCCGTGTCCCAGCTGACCAGGATGAGCCTGAAGAACCGGCTCATCATCGGACTGCTCACCCTCGTCATCGCCGTCTTCGGCGTCGTCGCGACGACCTCGCTCAACCAGGAGACGATGCCGTCGATCGACCTGCCGGGCACCACGGTGCAGGCCACGGTCCCCGGCGCCTCTCCCGAAGTCGTCGAGGAGACCGTGACGAAGCCGCTGGAGACGGCTCTCGACGCTGTCGGCGACCTCGACTCCGTGCAGACGACGATGTCGTCGGGAATGATGACCGCCTCGGTGACCTGGCCGTTCGGCAAGGACTCGGAGAAGATGACGGATTCCGTCCGCTCCGCCGTCGATGCCGCGAAGTCGAACCTCCCCGACGACGCCGAGGTCGAGGTCCTCTCCCAGCAGATCGACGATTTCCCCGTCGTGATGTTCGCCGTCTCCGGCGGTGGGGATGCGCAGACCCTGGGCGATCGCCTCGAAACCGACCTCGTCCCCGAGCTGCAGGCCGTCGACGGCGTCGCCGGTGTCGAGGTCACCGGCCAGGCCGAGCAGCGGGTTGACATCACCTTCCGCCCTGACGACGTCAACGACAAGGGCGTCGTCACCGCTTCGGTGCCCGATGAGCTCACCGGGGCGACCACGGTCGTGCCCGCCGGTCAGAGCGGGCAGGGCGACAGGTCGCTCGCCGTCGAGGTCGGCACCCAGATGGACGCCGTCGACCAGATCGGCAACACCCCCATCCGCACGGCCGACGGCACGGTGCTGCTGAAGGACGTCGCCGATGTCACCCTCGACTCGGTCGAGAAGACCTCGCTCTCCCGTGCAGGCGGCAAGGATGCCGTCACCGTCGCCGTGACGAAGGGCCAGGACGACAACGTCGTCGAGGTCTCGAACCGGGTCGGCGAGGTCCTTGAGACCGTCGGGCCG
Source organism: Brevibacterium sp. 2SA (assembly GCF_005502845.1). Lineage (NCBI taxonomy): Bacteria > Bacillati > Actinomycetota > Actinomycetes > Micrococcales > Brevibacteriaceae > Brevibacterium > Brevibacterium sp. 2SA. Next base: position 129,111 of record NZ_SCMW01000004.1, read on the forward strand.
AAGCTCGGCTCCGACGTCGAGTTCACGACGATCTTCGATCAGGCCCCGGAGATCGAGAAGTCGATCAAGGACCTCTCCGTCGAAGGCGGCCTCGGCCTCCTCTTCGCGATCCTCGTCATCCTCGCGTTCCTCGGATCGTTCCGATCGACGATCGTCGCAGCGATCTCCATCCCGATGTCGCTGCTCATCGCGATGATCGGTCTCATGGTCGGTGACTACACGCTCAACATCCTCACCCTCGGCGCCCTGACGATCGCCGTCGGCCGTGTCGTCGACGACTCGATCGTCGTCATCGAGAACATCCGGCGGCGCCAGGGCACCTCCGACCTGACGATCGCGGACATCGTCGCCTCCGTCAAGCAGGTCGCCGGGGCCATCACCGCCTCGACCCTGACGACGGTCGCGGTGTTCCTGCCCATCGCCTTCGTCGACGGGATCGCCGGCCAGCTCTTCCGCCCGTTCTCCGTCACCGTTACCCTCGCACTGCTCGCCTCCCTGCTCGTGGCCCTGACGATCGTGCCGGTCTTCAGCTACTGGGTGCTGCGCCGCAGCCCCAAACCGCTCTCGCCGAAGCGCCAAGCCGCCGCCGACGAGCGCTTTGAGAAATGGGCGCAGCGTCAGGACGAGAAGTCGGCCAAGAGGGCTGAGCGCCGGCAGGCGAAAATCGACAAGCGGAACGCGAAGCGCGTCGCCAAGGGCCGGGAGCCGCTGCCGGCCGCCGCACCGGTGGCCACGGTCCGCCCCGTCCCCGGCGACGGTGAGGCTTCCGACCGGATCGACCGGCTCCAGCAGCGCGGTCTGCCGGCGATCCTCGCCGCCCTCCGCCACCCGGGCCGGACGATCGCGTTCTCCGTCGTCATCTTCCTCGTCACGATGGTCCTCGCCTCATTCCTCAAGACCGACCTGCTCGGGTCGGCCGGGCAGAACTCGCTGGCTGTCACCCAGACCCTGCCCGCCGGCGCCTCCCTCGAGGCCAGTGACATCGCTGCGAAGCGGGTCGAGGACGTCCTCGCCGGTGACGGCGACGTCGAGGCGTACTCGACGACGGTCAACGGGCCCGAGACCGGTGCGGAGAACTCCTTCAACATCACCCTCGCCGAGGACTCCGACGCGCAGGCGGCGACCGACCGGATCCGCAGCCAGCTCGAGGGCCTCGGGGAGGACGCCGGGGACATCAACGTCCAGAGCGCCGGCGGCGGGGCGAACGAGGACGTCGAGATCAAGCTCTCCGGCTCCGACCTCGGCGCCCTCGGCGAGGCCGCGGACGCCGTGACCAAGCGGATGGCCGAGACGCCGGGGGTGTCGAACGCCCGCAACGACCTCGCCGCCGATCAGCCGATCATCTCAGTCGACGTCGACCGGGAGAAGGCAGCGGACTTCGGCTTCAGTCAGGCCGAGGTCGGTCAAGCCGTGTCCGCAGCACTCCAGGGAGCGCAGGCCGGAACGCTCACCCTCGAGGGCAAGGAGCGCGACATCTTCATCGCGCCCACGCACCCCGATGCCTCACCGGACGAGATCCGCGCCCTCGAGCTGCCCGTCACCGAGGTCCAGACGAAGAATGCCCAGGAGGACGCGACCGACCGCGTCAAGGAGGAGACCGATCGACGGGCCGACGAGGCCAAGCGCAAGGCCGAGGACGATTCGGCCGAGCAGCTCGAGTCCGCCCGCGAAGCCCGCGACAACGCCGCCGACGCCCTCGAAGAGGCCCGGCAGGCGCTGCGCGACGTGCAGAATCCCCCACCGCCGCAGAGTCCCGACGAGATGCGCCAGGACCAGATCGACCAGGCGCAGAAGGGCGTCGATCAGGCGGAGCAGGGTCTGCGCGATGCCAACCAGGCGATCGACGACATCATCGACGGCCAGGCCGAAGCCCGTGAGTCCCAGGCCGCCGACGAGCGCCTCGCCGACGAACAAGAGGCGATCCCCGACATCAAGGGCGACCCCATCACCGTCGACGACATCGCCGAGGTGACGGAGACGACGACGCCGGCGACGATCGCCCGCGAGGACGGCGACCGCCAGGTCACGGTGTTCGCCACGCCCGCCGAGGGCCAGCTCAACGCCGTCACCGCCGCAGCCGCGCAGGTGTCGACGACGATGGACCTGCCCGCCGGGGTGAGCTTCGACGTCGGCGGTGCCAGCCAGGAGCAGGCGGAGTCGTTCAGTCAGCTCGGCTTCGCGATGCTCGTGGCGATCGCGCTCGTCTTCCTCGTGATGATCGCGACGTTCCGCAGCTTCATCCAGCCGCTCATCCTCCTCGTGTCGATTCCGTTCGCCGCGACCGGCGCCGTGCTGCTCCTGCTGCTCACGGGCACTCCGCTGGGCATCCCGTCGCTCATCGGTCTCCTCATGCTCATCGGCATCGTCGTGACCAATGCGATCGTGCTCATCGACCTCATCAACAAACTCCGTGAGCACGGCATGGGGCTCGAGGATGCGATCGTCCACGGCACCCGCCTGCGCCTGCGCCCGATCCTCATGACGGCGGCTGCCACGGTGTTCGCGCTCGTGCCGATGTCACTGGGGCTGACCGGCGGGGGAGTGTTCATCTCCCAGCCGCTGGCGATCGTCGTCATCGGCGGGCTCACCTCGTCGACGGTCCTCACCCTCATCCTCGTCCCCGCCCTCTACCTCCTCGTCGAGAGGCGCAAGGAGCGCCGGGCGGCGCGCAGGGCGGAGAAGGACGAGGCGAAGCGCGCAGCCGAACAGCAGCGGATCGACGAGGAGACCGCCGAGGTGACCGGCCGTCACGCGGCCGAGTGACCTCCCGTGCGGAGCTCCGGTGCTGGATGCGCCGAGGCGGGGCCCGGGTTGGATGAGCTGTGCTGGATGTCCTCGGAGAGGGCCGGTGCTCAGGTGCCGGAGCCGCCGCGGGGTTCCGCGAGAGCCGGCAGCGCGGCGGCCGCGGTGAGGATGTGCTCCTCGGTCAGCTGCGCTGCGCGCTCCGGGTCGTGGGCGACGACCGCCGCCATGATCGCATGGTGCTGCTCCTGGAGTGCGTCCATGAGCGCGGCCGGATCGTCGACGGCCCGGAAGGCCGCGAGGATCGGTCGCCTCAGCGAGCTGCGGATCGCCCCGGTGAGGTCGGAGAAGAGCTGATTGCCCGTGGCCTGGGCGATCGCGACGTGGAACGCGGTGTCGGCGTCGTTGAACACCTCGAGGCTGACTCCCGGGGTGTCCATGATCGCCAGGGACGCGTTCATCCGGGCCAGTGCATCGTCGTCGGCGGCCGCGGAGGCCAGTGCCGCGCTCGAGCGCTCGAGCTGGATCCGGGTCTCGATGACCTCGTCGACGCTGAAGTTCGTCAGGGCGACGTGGAGTCGGAGGAATCGGGTGAGAGCCTCCCTCGGCAGGGAGGCGATGAATGTGCCCGCCCCGCGTCCGGATCCTCCGCTCGAGCGCACGACGCCGAGGCTCTCGAGCACGCGCAGAGCTTCGCGGACGCTCGCCCGGCTCACCCCGAGCTGGGAGGCGAGCTCCCGTTCGGCCGGCAGCGGGTCCCCGACGGAGAGAGACCCGGCCATGATCTGCTCCTCGATCGCATCGATGACGAGCTCATGCGTGCTCGGGCGCACGACCTGCTTCCACGCCGGTGCCGACGCCTCCGCGCTGTCCGGTGCCGGCTCGGGCGTCCTGTCAGGTGCCTGCCCTGTACTGGGGTCGCCTGACGCAGGGGGCCTGCCGTTCATGCTCTCGCTCGACGTGCTCACTCCTCGTCCCTTCCCTTCGTCGGCCACCGCCTCGGCGCCGGGATGCTCTTGACGCGCTCCCGACCACAGTCCTATGCTCACATTAATGGTCTGACCTCATAAATGTCATACGCATTCGACGATTCGCATGCGACGATCCGAAGGAGCCCACCTATGAAGCGGCAGATCCCCAAGCCCGCGGAGATCTTCGAGCTGATGAAGTTCAAGAAGTTCGAACTCGACGGTCGGAAGCGTCGGCTCGATGCGGCGCTGACGATCGAGGATCTGCGGAAGATCGCGAAACGGCGCACCCCCGCCGCGGCGTTCGACTACACCGACGGCGCCGCCGAGGGCGAGATCTCGATGCAGCGCTCGATGCAGGCCTTCGAGGACATCGAGTTCCATCCCGCGATCCTCAACGACGTCTCCCACGTCGACACGACGACCCAGATCCTCGGCGGCAGCTCGGCGATGCCGTTCGGGATCGCTCCCACCGGGTTCACGCGGCTCATGCAGACCGAGGGAGAGATCGCGGGAGCCTCGGCCGCCGGTGCCGCGGGCATCCCCTTCACGCTCTCGACGCTCGGCACGACCTCGATCGAGAACGTCAGGGCCGCCAACCCGTACGGCCGCAACTGGTTCCAGCTCTACGTCATGCGCGAGCGCGAGATCTCCTACGGCCTCGTCGAACGCGCCGCCGCAGCCGGCTTCGACACCCTCTTCTTCACCGTCGACACCCCCGTCGGCGGGGCCCGTCTGCGCGACAGCCGCAACGGGTTCTCGATCCCACCGCAGCTGACCCCGCAGGTCGTCCTCAACGCGATCCCCCGACCCTGGTGGTGGTGGGACTTCCTGACGACGGAGAAGCTCGAGTTCGCGTCCCTGTCGGAGACCGGGGGCACCGTCGGCGAGCTCATCAACTCCGCAATGGACCCGACGATCGACTTCGACGACCTCGCCACGATCCGGAAGATGTGGCCGGGCAAATTCGCCGTCAAGGGCGTCCAGACGCTCGCCGATGCGAAGAAGCTCACCGACCTCGGCGTCGACGCGATCGTCCTGTCCAACCACGGAGGCCGGCAGCTTGACCGCGCACCGGTGCCGTTCGAACTCCTCCCCGAGGTGGTCCGCGAGGTCGGCGACGACATCGAGGTCATGCTCGACACGGGCATCCGCAACGGCGCCGACATCGTCGCCTCGCTCGCCCTGGGCGCGGACTTCACGCTCATCGGCCGCGCGTACCTCTACGGGCTCATGGCCGGGGGACGGCAGGGCGTCGACCGCACGATCGCGATCCTCCGCGAGCAGATCGAGCGGACGATGAAGCTCCTCCAGGTCTCGACGATCGCCGAACTCGAACCGCGCCACGTCACGCAGCTCAAGCGCTTCAGCCGCGACGACCGGCAGGCCATCGACGACGTCGAACGCGAACTCGGCTGACCGCGGGGTCGCGGCTCAGCCCGTCTGGTAGAGGTGCTCCGGGCGACCGGTGCTGCCGTACTGCAGGGTGACGGTGACCGCCCGGGATTCGGCGAGCTTCGCGAGATGCCGCTGCGCGGTCGCCCGGGACGCGCCGACCGCCTCGGCGATCTCCAAGGCCGTCATCGGCTGCTTCGTCGCCTCGAGGGCATCGAGGATCCGCCCGGTCGTCGACGACTTCGTGCCCGGTGACGACGTCGATCCCGGGGCGGCGGTGTCGTGGAGGCTGCGGAGCAGCCGGTCGAGGTCGGACTGCGCGACCTTCTCCCGCTCCCAGAACCGCTGGTAGCGGGCGTAGCGGCGGAGGAAGCCGTGGAGATGATCGGCGGCGAACGGCTTGACGATGTAGGTCAGGGCGCCCGCGCGCAGGGCCGAGCGGACGATCTGCGGGTCGGCGACGGCGGAGAGCACGGCCGCGTCGACATCGGTCTCGCGGATGAGATCGACGCCGGTGCCCTCTGGCAGGACGTAGTCGACGAGGAGCAGGTCGACCTCCTCTTCTGCGAGGACCTTGCGCGCCGTGCGCAGATCCTGGACCGGGTCGAGGGCGCGGAAGCCCGCGACGTCATTGACGTACTTGCAGTGGATCTGCCCCACGTAGAAGTCGTCGTCGAGCACGAGAACATTGACCATCAGCTCACTCCTTGCACATCGTCTGCGTCGTCGACGAGGACGTCGGGCAGGATGACGCCGAAGCTCGCGCCGCCCATCACCGGGTCGTGGCCGTCGACGAGCCACACCCGCCCTCCATGTCGTTTCGCCACCCGGCGGCACAGCGCCAGACCGAGGCCGTGCCCGTGCGCGGCTTCGACGCCATCACCGCCGGTGGACTGCTGGGTTTCGCGGTCACCGCTGACGCCCTCGTCGAAGATGCGTTCGGCATCGGCTGCCTCGATGCCGATCCCGGTGTCGGTGACGAGGCCGTGCAGCTCACCGTCGGCGCTGAGCAGCTGAACCTCGACGACCTGGTCGCCGTTGCCGCTCGGCAGCTTCGCCGTCGCCGGGTCCCGGCCCTCGAAGGGCCCTCGCGCCGAGGCGGTTCCCCGCTCCGTCGCACTGTCCGCAGGTGCCGCGTCCGGGGAGGACGCGGCCGCGGCCGTGCCATCGGCTGCCGGGTCGGCGGACCGGCTGCGCACGACGGCGCGCACCGCATTGTCGATGAGGTTGCCGAGGACGAGGGTGACATCCTCGGGGTCGGTGACCTGCCCGACGACGAGGGAGTCGGGGGCCACGCGCACACTCACCCCCGCCTCGGCGGCGGTGGTGCCCTTCGCCTCGAGCACGGCGCGCAGGTACGGGTCGGTGATCGTCTCGATCCCCTCGACCGGGGTGGTCAGGGGGCCAGTGCCGAGGATCGACTCGAGGTAGCTGTGGGCCTCGTCGGTGGCGCCGGTGTCGACGAGGCCGAGCACGGTGTGGAGCCGGTTGGCGAACTCGTGGCGCTGGGCGCGCAGCGCCTCGGCCATCGCGGTGACCGATTCGAGCTGCCGGGCCATCGTCAGCATCGTCGTCTCATCGCGCAGGGTGACGACACCGCCGACCTCGACGCCGTCGCGGCGCACGCGCACGGCGGTGGCCAGCAGGATCTTGTCCCCGACGCTGACCCGCCGGCGCAGCGCCCCGCGTTCGGGAGCCTCGACCATCATCGTCCGGATCGCCTGGGGGACGTCGTCGATCGTGCGGCGGCGCTCGTCGTCGATGTCGGCGTCGCCGGCGAGGAGGTCACGGGCCGCAGCATTGCTCAGGGTGAGCTCGTTGTCGGAGTCGAAGCCGAGCACACCGTCATCGAGGCCGCGCAGGACCGCACCCTGATCGCGGGCCATCTCGGCGAGCTCCTCGGGTCCGACGCCGAGGGTCTCCCGTCGCAGTCGGCGGCCGAGGGCGAAGGAGGCGAAGATGCCGATGCCCAGGGCCAGCACGGTGACCGAGCCGAGGGCGATGAACTCCCGGCGCAGGTCGGCGTTGAGGACGGAGGTGTGGATGCCCACCGACACCTCGCCGACAACGGTGCCGTCCTCGGTGCTCGAGTAGATCGGAACCTTGGCCCGCACCGTGCTGCCGAGCGTGCCCGCCTCCTGCGTGACCTCTTCGCGTCCGGCCAGCGCCGCCTCGGGGGAGGTCGAGACGCGCTGGCCGATGAGGTCCTGGTTGGGGTGGGTCAGGCGCAGGCCGTGGTCGTCGGTGATGACGACGAATTCGATGTCCGACCGGGTCCGGACGTCGCGGGCGATCTCGCCGAGCGGGTCCGTGATCTCCGCCGACGCCGGTTCCTCCGTCGCCGAGGCGCGGGTCGCGCCCTCCCGGACGGCGGACGCCGAGGCGAGCGTGCGGGCGGTGGCGAGTGCCTCGGTCTCGCTGACATCGGTCACCGCTTGGGCGGCCATCCATGAGAACACACCGGTGACCAGGGCGAGGGTCGCGATGATGACCGCGAGCTGGCTGAGCAGGACACGGCGCGAGAAGGCTCGGGAGGAGCGTGGCACTCCTCCACAGTAGCCAGTGCTGAGCAGAATGCGCAAAAGGGACAGAACGGGCAGAACGCGATCAGTGCACTTAAACGCGCGCCGTCCGGTCGGTCGGCCCTAGCGTGTATCGCGCCTCACAAAATCCACAGGCGGTTCACAAACGTCTTCGAAGGAGAAGTCCGTGCTCGTCATCCTCGGCTTCGCCATGATCATCGTCTTCATGACGCTGATCATGACCAAACGCCTCTCGCCGATCCTGGCGCTCATCATCGTCCCGACCATCTTCGGTCTCTTCGCCGGCGCCGGTCTGGGAATCGGCGAGATGGTCATGGAAGCGATCGCATCGATGTCGTCGACGGCGGCGCTGCTGCTGTTCGCCATCATCTACTTCGGCATCATGATCGATGTCGGGCTGTTCGACAAGCTCGTCGAGTTCATCCTCAGGATCGCCGGCAACGACCCGGTCAAGGTCGTCCTCGGCACCGCCCTGCTCACCGGCGCCGTCTCCCTTGACGGCGACGGGTCGACGACGTTCATCGTCGTCACCGCCGCGATGCTGCCGATCTACCAGCGGCTCGAGATGTCGCCGGTCGTCCTCACATGTGTGGCCGGCCTCATCAACGGCACGCTCAACATCGTGCCGTGGGGCGGACCGACGGCCCGGGCCGCCTCGGCGCTGCAGATCGACGCCAACGAGATCTTCACCCCGATGGTGCCCTCGCTCGTCGTCGGCCTTCTCGTCTGCTTCGTCTTCGCCTACTTCCTCGGACTCTCCGAGCGCCGCCGCCTCGCGAAGAACGGCGTCACCTGGGTGACCGGGCTCGGCACCGGGCGTCCCTCGTCGCGGAAGTCCGAGCTCGTCGGCGCCGCGGCCCGCGCCGCCGCGGGCTCCGGCTCGGCCGGCACCGCCGCCGGTTCGGGAAGCGCCGGCGCCACCGGCACGGGTGCTTCGGTCGGCGGACCCGACGACGGTGCCGACGGGAACGCTGCGGCCGCCTCGGCGAGTGGGAACTCCTCCCTGGCCAACACCGCACTCGATCCCAACCGTGCGACCCTGCGCCCGCACCTCTTCTGGTTCAACCTCGCGCTCACAGTGGCCGTCATGGTCACCCTCGTCCTCGACGTCCTGCCGCTGCCGTACCTGTTCATGATCGCCATGGTCATCGCGCTCATGGTCAATTTCCCGAAGATCAAGGACCAGCAGGAGGAGCTCGCCTCGCACGCCTCGGCGATCATCGCCGTCGTCGCCATGGTCATGGCCGCCGGTGTGCTCACCGGCATCATGAGCGGCACCGGCATGGTCGACGCGATGGCCGCGTGGCTCGTCGACGTCATCCCGGAGGCGATGGGACCGTACATGGCCGTCATCACCGGTCTCCTGTCGATCCCGGCGACGTTCTTCATGAGCAATGACGCGTTCTACTTCGGCATCCTGCCCGTCCTCACCGAGACCGCCGCGCACTACGGGATCTCGGCCGCGGACATGGCCCGTGCCTCGATCACCGGTCAGCCGGTGCACATGCAGTCGCCGCTCGTGCCCGCGATCCTCCTGCTCGTCTCGCTCGCCGGCGTCGACCTCGGTGACCACCACAAGAAAGTGCTGTGGAGGGCGCTCATCGTCTCGCTCGTCATGCTCACCGTCGGCGTGCTCATCGGCGTCATCGCGATCGGATAGGGGACCGCTGCTCATGACCGACTTCTACTCGACTCCGACCGGGCACAGGCCCGTGCCGTCGCTGCGCATCGCAGGCTCGGCCGACGTCGACGACATCGCCAAGACCGTCGTCGTCGCCTACCGCAACGATGCCCCCGCGGCCGTGCTCACACAGGCGATCGCCGCGGCGCGACGGGAGGAGGCGGCGCTGCGGATCGTCGTCTTCTCCACCGACAGTCCCGCCGGTCCGATGGACAACGACCCCGCGGAGACGGAGGAGCTGGCCGGGATCCTCGCCGAGGCGGGGCTGCCCTTCGAGATCCAGCGCGCAGACGCCGACGTCGCCTCCCAGATCCTCGACCTCGCCGAGGAGTGGGCGGCCGAACTCATCGTCCTCTCCACCCGGCGGCGGTCGACGATGATGAAGCTGCTGCTCGGGTCGAGCATCCAGCGTGTCATCCTCGAAGCCGACTGCCCGGTGCTCGTCGTCAAGTAGGGGTCGGGCAGGGGTCAAGCTTCAAGTGTTCATGACTGCGAAGTGCCCGGCAACTGACTAAAGAGCGCGTTTGAGGGGAGTGATCTTGGTTGACTCTGGACACTTGATCCGCGTCTACTCACTGAGTTCAACCATCTCGGGTCGGGATTAGAACTTGTTTGATTTCGACCGATTGCATCGCCAGCAGAGAGTTTGCAAATTTTCAATCTCCGAGAGTCCGCCCTTGGAGATCGGCTTGATATGGTCTACTTCGAGCAGTAGATGGGGTTCGGCGGCGAGCGAGACTGAACAATAGCGACACGTGTGGTTGTCTCGGCGTTTGATGAAATTTCGGAGACTGGCCGTCATCAGTGCTCTCTGGCCAGCGGCACTCTTCCTGAACTTAAGCTTCTCGTCGATGCGTTCAATTAGAGCATCAACTGTTTCCGAGTTGAGTGTAATCGTAGTGCGTTGCGAACTGTTTCCACCAGCACTGACGTACTCAAACACATAGACTGGGTACGGGACGGTCACGGGAGAGACCTCGACTCCCACCTGCTCATTGAACTCGTCTGCGAAGTATTTGAGGATGAAGGCTGGTGGATTGATCGACCTGCGAATGCTTGACTCGCGCATGTACAGATTTTCAATGGCCGATTCCAGACGAGATATATCGTTCCCAAGCCGTTCGGCGTCTCTCAGGCTCTCTTCATCGATAGGCACCTCGAAGTACTTCATCATGTATTTGATCGGATCACCGCTGGCGTTGCGCACGACCTGAAGTGAACAGTTATGAACGTGATCCGACTGGTAATCGGCGATGTTCCTATCGCGACGATAGTTGTGGTGACTTGTGTTCTCAAATGTTGCTAGATGAGCGTGTCGACCTGTGGTAGAGACACCCAGATCGAACGACCCTTGCGCACGTATCTCCGACGTATAGTTGGAGACCGCATTGTGCTCGGCCACGAATGATGACAGTGCCTGCTTGTGAGTTTGGAACTCATCACTGGCAAAATACCGATTCTTGCGAATGTTGCGCACGATTTTGGGGATGATGACCGCGCCCGCCCAGATGATCGCAATAGCCAACGCAAGTGGCCAGAACTGGACCACTAGGAAAACCAACACGATCAGTACGACGAGGACAATGATGACTGGCATGGCTAGATGAGCTCCTTAGCGGCTTGGTGAAGGGGCTGCTGTGGCATCACCGCCGACTCGTCGACGCTTAAGTTGCCCCTTCACATTAGAAGTGTAGTCATCACCGCTGACGTGGAGGTATGTGGTGATCAGAATGTTGCACCTTTTCAGTCACGACTAGCCCTCAGCTTGTAGTTCGGCGCGGGGGCGATGTGATTCTGCGCCAGCTTGATGGCGATTTCGGAGCCGATTTCGCCATGGACCTTCCGCAGATTCCAGTGCGTCGCCATGGACTTTCCGCGGATTCCAGTGGGTCACCATGGACTTTCCGCGGATTCCAGTGGGTCACCATGGACTTTCCGCAGATTCAGGTGGGCGGCCAAGAGCCTTTCGCGGATTCGAGTGCGTCGCCATGGACTTTCGGCGGATTCAGGTGGGTGGTCATGAGCCTTTCGCGGATTCGAGTAGGCCGCCCGCGAGGGGTTCGAGTGAGTCCTAGCCTCCCGAATGAGGCCAGTGCTGCCCGGTAACAGGGTGTGCGCCACTTCCACGGTGATTCTGCGCCACCTCGATGGCGATTTCGGAGTCGATTTCGCCCTGAACCTTCCGCGGATTCCAGTGCGCCGCCCTGAACCTTCCGCGGATCCCGCCCTCTGCCCAGTGCTGGCGGGCCCGAATGCGCCGCAGCCGCCTCGGCGGCAGTTTAAGATCCCGCGGAGCTTGTCATAACAGAGTCGCAGTTGACTTCATTTGGAATAGTGAAAACCATGACGTCGCGGCAGAGCCAAGTCATGACGTCACCGATTCCACCGGCGACCGATGATGTGATGCTCCGGCCAGGCGAACACGGCACATACCCAACATGACCATGCCTGTTCTTAAGGCCGGGAGCACGTCTTCTTAAGGCCGTTAGCACGTCTTGGCAAGAGCCATCCACCCTTCAGCTGCCAGCACACGCAATTGACTGCGACTAACCGGCATCGTCCCGATGATCCGTTCCGATCAAGCCGGATTCGAAGGCGATGATCACGGCGTTCACGCGGTCGCGCGCGTCGATTTTCGTGAAGATCCGCCCCACATAGTTCTTGACTGTGGATTCCGCGAGCACGAACCGTGCGGCGATTTCGGAGTTCGTGGCACCGTGCCCGATCTCGACAAGGATCTCTCTTTCCCGGGCGGTCAGACGTTTGACAGCTGTGGACTCGACGCGCGAATGTCGGCGTGCAGGGTGCGCCCCATCTGCCACCAGACGACTGATCAGTCGTCTGGTGGCAGATGGGGCGATCACGGCATCACCGATAGCGACAGCGCGAATGGCTGAGAGCAGATCGCCGGGCTCGGCGTCCTTGGTCAAGAATCCACTAGCGCCGGCCTGAAGGCCATCGAGCACATACTCGTCGAGATCGAAGGTTGTCAGCAGGAGCACCTTCGGGCCGAACGGCGACGAGTTCTTCTGCTCCATGATCGCCCGTGTCGCGGCGATGCCGTCCGTCCCGGGCATCCGAACGTCCATCAGTACGACGTCCGGTTCTCGTGATTCTGTGAGCTGAACGGCTTCGTCACCGTCGCCGGCTTCGCCGATGACTTCGATGTCGTCCTGCCCCGCCAGGAACATGCTCATGCCCATTCGCTGCAACGGCTGGTCATCGGCGATCAGGATTGTGATGGTCAAACTCCACCTCCGCCGTGCCGGTCCGACCACTCGCGGTGACCGCTGATCGGGATGCTTGCAACGACCCGCCACCCAAAAGCGGTGGGGCCAGCCGCAAGAGTGCCGCCGAAAGCTTCGGCCCGACCGCGCATGCCCACGATCCCCTGGCCCGATCCTGGGCCAGAGTGGCAGACCTGAACGGGAGCAGCGTTGCTGTCTTCTACCCGCACCAGGACCTGCAGGTCGTCGCGTTCGATACTGACGCTCACTTGCGCGCTCTCACCGGCGTATCGCAGCGTGTTCGTCAGAGCTTCTTGCACGATGCGGTAAACGGCCAACTGGATCCCGCCAGAGATGTCGTCCAACGAACCGACACGCTCCAAGCGGACACGGAGACCGGCCCCGCGCACGGACTCGACGAGGTCATCCACCCCGCCGATGCCCAGATTCGGAGTCAGCGGTGCACCGGCAGGGCTCTCATCGAATCGGAGGACCTCGAGCACATGCCGCATCTCGTGCATCGAGGCCCGGCCAGCGTTCCCGATTGCCTCGAATGCACGCTCGGCATCCCGCGGCGCGTTTTGCACGGCGACAACGCCGCCGGTCGCCAGAGAGATCATCACCGACAGGTTATGACCGATGATGTCGTGCAACTCCCTGGTAATACGAGAACGCTCAGCCGCGACGGCCGCTCTAGCGGCATGCTCGCGCTGCTCGGAAACTCTCCGCCGCTGGAGGTGGATGTGTACCCCGCCCAGAAACGCTGTGGCGCACATTGCCGCCACCGCGAACGACGAGTAGACGCGGTCAGGCATTCCAGATGTCGAATCGGCGGGGGCGACGAACGCGGCCAGGCCTGTGACGGCCACAACCACCGCCATGCGAATGAGCCCTCGGTCACCGTGACGCAGACCGACGTTGAACACCAGCAACCACACCATGGGATAGACCCACGGAAGGTCGAGATCTGTCAACGGTGTCAGCAGCGCGATCACAATCACGCCGCCGAGGGCCACCGCCAGAGCGCGCTGGGGTGTACGGCGCCGCCACAGTGTCGCCCCGCCGACAACCAAGCAGAGCGCAATCCCGATCCCGTCGCGCAGTCCGGAGCCATTGGCCGAGATGACCATGAGCACAAGAGCCACCACCAGGTCCCACCACAACGGGTGCCTCCGGTCGAAAGCACGCACCCAACGCAACAATCCGCTCACGTTACCCCTACATCCGGGACGATCACACGTCCCGCCGCTTCAACAACAACCAGGCCGCCCCGCCGAGCACAACCAACCAACCGAGCAGGACTATGGCTGCCGTCCCGCTGCCATACGGATCCGCGATCAAGCCACCGGAGCGGATCACATTGATCGCGGCCAGGGGCATGAAGTCAGCGAGGCCAGCGACATTGTCGGGCACGAGAGAGGGTAAGAGCTGCGGTCCAAGCTGGAAGACGCCGAAGTACAGGCAGATGGCCGCGGCGGCATTGCGCGTCAGACCTCCCAACGCCAGACCGAACACGGCCCCGAACGGCAAGGCAGCTGTAGCTCCGAGAACGCCCCAGAACATCCGAGGATCAAACAATGACATCCCATCGGCCGAGGGAACAGTGCCGGTGATCTGCACGATGACATAGAGCAGCAACGACATCACCATCGCCAACACTGCAGTCACAGCCGCGAGAACAGCCGCCTTCGCCATGAACATCCCAGTGCGGCGAGGGACAGCAATCAGACTCATTCCTATGGAGCCACTGCTGTACTCGCTGGTTATCGCGAGAACGCCCGCGATAATCAGCACGATCATCCCGAGGGGGTAGACTGACGTGAAGGCGAAGGGGATATCCCCGGCCTCCCCGCTGGAGAACTTCGTCCCATCGATGATGAGGTAAGCCGTCATGGCAGTGGTCGCCACAAACGCCGTCAGCACGGTGTACACGAGCGAACGCACCGACCGCAGCTTCGTCCATTCAGAGAGCAACAGCCCGAGCGCAGTGACCCGGGCGGCTCCCAGGTCGTCCTGATGTGGCCTCGAGAGAGTCGTGGCCAGGGAATTCTGTGCCGCGCCGTTCATTCCGCGACCTCCTGAAGGTGTGCGCCGTGCACAGGGGCGCCTTGCGTGATCTGCATGAAGGCTTCCTCCAACGAAGCCTGATGTGTCTCGAGCCCGTACAACACTATACGTGCCCCCGCGGCGATGCTTCCGATCTCGCGCGCAGCGAGACCTTGCACATCGAGAGTTTCGGAATCGGTCGATGACACACTCACACCCGGCCCCTGCAGAGCTCTGGCCAACGCCCCGGCTTCGGGTGTGATGACGCGGACAGTCTCCGGCGAAACCGAAGCAACGACCGCATCAACCGATCCGACGGCCAGCAACTCGCCACCGCCGATGACGACGAGGTCTTCGGCGATAAGGGCGAGTTCGCTCATGAGATGCGAGGACAAGAACACCGTCCGCCCTTCCGCCGCGATCCGGCTGAGCAGCGTGCGCAACCACAAGATGCCGTCCGGATCGAGACCATTCGTCGGCTCGTCGAGCACCAGGATCTCCGGGTCTCCGAGCAGCGCAGTCGCGATCCCGAGACGTTGGCCCATCCCCAAGGAGAAACCACCAGCTCGCCGGAAGACAACCGACCGGAGACCGACCATTTCCACGACCTGCTCGACGCGCCGCCTCGGTATCCCGTTGGAATACGCCACGGCCAACAAGTGGTCGTAACCGCTGCGTCCCGGGTGCACACCCCGAGCATCGAGCATCGCACCCACGTGCCGAAGCGGATCGTTGAACTCACGGTAGTCCCTGCCATCGATGCTGATTCGTCCCGTCGTCGGCCGATCAAGCCCGACAAGCATCCTCATCGTCGTAGATTTCCCGGCACCGTTCCTCCCAAGGAACCCAGTGACGACCCCAGGACGAACAGTGAAAGACAGATCATTGACGGCAGTCGTCGCGCCATATCTCTTGGTCAGGTTCTCAGCTGTAATCATGACGTCCACGATATGAACACCAGAACGCAACGAAACCTGTCCGAGGTACGCACTTCAGCACTCACGGCAGTACCGCAGGCCTGCGCCCAGCGTACTGCTCGACTGAAGCAGACCCTTGCCGGCGACCCTGACCCATTCAGCTCTTGCCGGTTAGAGCCCTCACCGACTTTCATGCGGTACGTGGTCGCCCGTGGCCGCCCGTGGTCGCAGACCAGAGCAGATCTGGGTGGTGACGCTGACGTGCACAGGATCTGGGCGATCGGACTGGTAGTCCCTTCGAGGGCCTACAGGAAAGAATCTGAGAAAAATTCTCCACATGAGGAATAACCCGGCGCTCCACAAAGTTGAGTCTAGTGTACGCAACTTTGATGAGGCGGGGATTGACGATCTCAGCCGGGAAGAGAATACTTGAGTCCATCAGACTCAATGTGCGCGATCGGGCCCTCCGGTTCGGCCGCTCGCATTCAGCCCGAGACGACTCTGAGAGTTAAGGAGAAACGATATGGCACGTGCAGTTGGAATCGACCTCGGAACCACGAACTCCGTCGTCGCTGTCCTCGAGGGCGGCGACCCCAAGGTCATCGCGAACATGGAAGGCGGTCGCACGACCCCGTCCGTCGTCGCAGTCAACAAGAACGGAGACTCCCTGGTCGGCGAGATCGCCAAGCGCCAGGCTGTCACCAACGTGAAGAACACCGTGGCGTCCGTCAAGCGCCACATGGGCACCGACTGGAACACCGAGATCGGCGGCAAGACGCTGACCGCTCCCGAGGTCTCCGCCCGCATCCTCCAGAAGCTCAAGCACGACGCTGAGGAGTACCTGCAGGAGAAGGTCACCGACGCGGTCATCACCGTGCCGGCCTACTTCAACGACGCAGAGCGCCAGGCCACGAAGGATGCCGGTGAGATCGCCGGCCTCAACGTCCTGCGCATCATCAACGAGCCCACCGCTGCTGCTCTGGCCTACGGCCTCGAGCGCGGCAAGGAAGACGAGCTCATCCTCGTCTTCGACCTCGGTGGCGGTACGTTCGACGTCTCGCTGCTCGAAGTCGGCAAGGACGACGACGGCTTCTCGACCATTCAGGTCCGTGCGACCTCCGGTGACAACCGCCTCGGCGGTGACGACTGGGATCAGCGGATCGTCGATTGGCTGGTCGAGCAGGTCAAGAACAACTACGGCGTCGACCTGACGAAGGACTCGACGGCGATGCAGCGTCTCAAGGAGGCCGCTGAGCAGGCGAAGAAGGAGCTGTCGTCCGCGACGAGCACCAACATCTCGCTGCAGTACCTCTCGATGAGCGAGAACGGTCCGATCCACCTCGACGAAACCCTCACCCGGGCGAAGTTCGAGGACCTGACCAAGGACCTCCTCGAGCGCACCAAGGCGCCGTTCCACGCGGTGATGAAGGATGCCGGCGTGTCCGTCAAGGACATCGACCACGTCGTCCTCGTCGGTGGTTCGACCCGCATGCCCGGCGTCACCCAGGTCGTCACCGAGCTCACCGGAGGCAAGGAGCCCAACAAGGGCGTCAACCCCGATGAGGTCGTCGCGATCGGCGCTGCCGTCCAGGCCGGTGTGCTCATGGGCGAACGCAAGGACGTCCTGCTCATCGACGTCACCCCGCTCTCGCTCGGACTCGAGACCAAGGGCGGCGTGATGACGAAGCTCATCGAACGCAACACCCCGATCCCGACGAAGCGCTCGGAGACGTTCACCACGGCTGAGGACAACCAGCCGTCGGTGTCGATCCAGGTCTTCCAGGGTGAGCGTGAGTTCACGCGCGACAACAAGAACCTCGGCACCTTCGAGCTGACCGGCATCGCGCCGGCTCCGCGCGGCGTGCCGCAGATCGAGGTCGCGTTCGACATCGACGCCAACGGCATCGTCCATGTCTCGGCCACCGACAAGGGAACCGGCAAGGAGCAGTCGATGACGATCACCGGCGGCTCGGCCCTCCCCAAGGAGGACATCGAGCGCATGGTGCGTGAGGCCGAGGAGCACGCGGAAGAGGACAAGAAGCGCCGTGAGGCCGCCGACGTCCGCAACAACGCGGAGAACCTCGCCTACCAGACGCAGAAGCTGCTCGACGACAACGCCGACAAGCTGCCCGAGGACATCAAGTCCGAGCTCCAGGGCGACGTCGACGCTGTCAAGGAAGCTCTCAACGGTGAAGACGACGACGCCGTGAAGAAGGCGTTCGACACGCTCACCGAGAAGCAGCAGAAGATCGGTGAGGCCATCTACCAGCAGCAGGAGTCCGGCGCGGCCGGTGGCGCTGCCGGTGGTGCCGACCAGGGCAGCAGTGACGCAGGCACCGGTGCCGACGACGACGTCGTCGACGCCGAGGTCGTGGATGATGATGAGGACGAGGGGAAGAAGTAATGACGACCGAGGGCAACGATCCGTCGTCCGAGGAGCCAGGCTTCACCTTCCATGACAAGCGTCGGGTCGATCCCGAGACCGGTGAGCTCCGTCCCGAAGCCGACCCGCAGTCGGCTTCGGGGGAGTCCGGTGAGGGAGCCGACACCGAGGAGGTGCTGGCCGATGCCAGCGACCTCGGTGTCGAGATTCCGGCCGATGCCTCATCGCTCAATGACACCGAGGCGGCCGGCAGCGAACCCGCTCCCGGCTCCGAGGCCGCGGCCCACCTCGCCGACCTCAAGCGCATCAATGCCGAGTACGCGGCCTACCGGATGCGCGCCGATCGCGAACGCGAGCGGGCGTCGGTGGGCGGAACCGTCAAGGTCGTCGAGGCCTTGGTTCCCGTCCTCGACGAGGTGCGTCTGGCGCAGGAGAACGGCGACGTCTCCGGGCCCTTCGAGGCCCACGTCAACAAGCTCATCGATGCGTTGGCCAAGGTCGGCGTCGAGCAGTACGGCGCAGTCGGCGACGAGTTCGATCCGCACCTGCATGAGGCACTCATGCAGCAGCCGTCGGACGAAGTCGAGGTGCCGACGGTGTTCATGGTCATGCAGCCGGGCTACCGCATGGGTGATCGCATCATCCGCGCGGCCCGCGTCGGCGTGCAGCAGCCAGAGGACTGACCGTTCCACCTTCGCCGAGGTGACCCGCCACCCCAGCGTCCGGCCACGGACGCTGGGAGCGGGGACCGCCTCGGCGACGGTCCGGAATCACCGGGAGGGAAGCCTTCGCGGGGATTGCGGATTGTGAGCAGACAGATGAACGGACGAATGACAGAGCCGGGGCGGCCACGCACCGGCAGGCACAACAGGACTGAGAAGAAGGGAGGTGCCAGATGAGTACCGGACCGCAGAATGACTGGTTCGAGAAGGACTTCTACAAGACCCTCGGCGTCTCCAAGGACGCGTCGGACTCCGAGATCAAGAAGGCCTACCGCAAGCTCGCGCGGAAGTACCATCCGGACGCGAATCCGGGGAACGCCGAGGCGGAGGCCAAGTTCAAGGAGATCGGACAGGCCCACCAGGTGCTGTCGAACAAGGAATCGCGCGAACAGTACGACCAGGTCCGCGCCATGGGCAGCGGTGCCAGGTTCAGCGCCGGCGCCGGTGGTGCCGGGGGAGCCGGCGGCGGCTTCGACGACGTGTTCTCCGACCTCTTCGGAGGCGGCGGGCGCACTCGGACCCGGACGACCTACAGCGGCGGCGGGTTCGGCGGCGGCAGCGGCTACGGCGACGTGCCCCCGGACCTCGCCGACCTCCTCAACGGGTTCGGCGGCGGGTCGTACGGCGGCTATGGCGGCGGTTACGACACGGGCTTCGGCGGCGGATACTCGCCACCGGTCAAGGGCGGGGACATCAAGTCCTCGACGAACCTCAGCTTCACCGAGGCGGCCAACGGCGCATCCGTGAAGCTGCAGATGCCCGGTGGCAAGCCGCTGACCGTGCGCACCCCGATCGGGGTCAAGGACGGGCAGAAGATCCGACTGGCCGGCAAGGGCAAGCAGAGCCCGAACGGCGGCGATCCCGGTGACGTCATCCTCACCGTCCACGTCAAGCCCCACCCGGTGTTCACCCGCGACGGCGACAACCTGCGGATGGACCTGCCGGTGAGCTTCGACGAGGCGGCGCTCGGCGCCGAGGTCAAGGTGCCCACGCTCGGCGGTCAGCCGGTGAAGGTGAAGATCCCGGCGGGCACGCCCTCCGGCCGGACCCTGCGGGTGCGCGGCAAGGGCGTGAAGACGAAGAAGGGAACAGGCGACCTGCTCGTCACCGTCGAGATCGTCGCGCCGAAGAACCTCTCGAAGGAAGCGAAGGAAGCCGTCGAAGCGTACAAGACCGCGACGGAATCCGAGGATCCGCGGGCCGGCCTGCTCGATCGGGCCAAGGCAAGCTGAGGCAGTGAGGCAGGATGCAGTTCTCTCAGAGCGCGGCGCTCTACGTCATCTCGGTCGCGGCGGAATTGGCGGGGATGCACCCGCAGACTCTGCGGCAGTATGACCGGATGGGTCTTGTCACCCCGCAGCGCACGGCCGGCAAGGGCCGACGCTATTCGGGGCGGGACATCGCCAAGCTGCGCCTGATCCAGCATCTCTCGAAGGACGAGGGCGTCAACCTCGTCGGGATCAAGAAGATCATGGAGATGCAGAACCAGATCGACGCCCTGCGCAGCCGGAACCGGGAACTCGAGGAGGAAGTCCTCGCCGAGGCGGCGGCACGCGAACGCGATTCGCGTGTCTTCGCTGCCGGTTCCGGCGGCGACGTCGTCTCGATCGCACGCGGCCGGCGACCGAAGGTCACCGCCGAATCGGAGGCCGGTGCCGTCGTGCTCTACGACGATTTCACCACCCGACGAGTGCGCGGTCCGGCGAAGGCGTGAGAGCGATCTGGGTGGCACCGAGTGGCCGTGACGGCAACCTGAGCGGTTGCGACGGTAATTTGAGCGGTTGCGAAGGCAACTTGAGCGACTGCGACGGCAACCTGAGCGACACAGAGCGGCTGTGACCAGGGGCAGGGCATCATTTCCAGGGGCGGAGCGATCCGCCCCTTCTTCGTGCCCGAAACTCCGTCGGATTCCCGCTGGTCCTCTGCGCTCCGCCGGCCCGAACGTCGCTTCGGCTCAGCCTGTTTCGGGCGGCTCACCTTTTGAACAGAGCCGCTCGAACTGACCTGAGCCGCAACGTGAGGCTCTGAGGGTGCAGGACTCTGAAGGAGCGACTCACAGGGGCCGAGAAATCACGGCAGGTCGCCCTCCGGCACCCGGAGTAGTCGAAGCACGTCGCCTCCGACAGGTCACCCTGCACAGGACGCTGACTGCAGTCGAAACACTAGCGAAACGTTGCTCACCACGGGACGAAACAATCGACTGTCAGGATGGGCGCTGTTGAGATCGACGAGCGACCGAGGAGACCATCATGACGATGTCTGCAGACAAGTCGACGGCACCGCCGGGGACGAGCAGCGAGGCGAAAGCCGCAGCGCGCGAGAGTCTCGAGGACTACACCCTGAGATTCGCGCCGCGCTCCTACCGCACGTGGGCACCGGCTGTGGTGGCGACGAGTGCGCTGGGAGGCATCGCGTATCTCGCTGACTTCTCAATCGGTGCGAGCATCGGTCTGGCACACGGCACAGCCAACGGCATCCTCGGCATCCTCACGGCGGCCATCATCATCTTCCTCACTGGCTGGCCCTTGGCCTTCTACGCCGCACGCTACAACCTCGACCTCGATCTCATCACCCGCGGAGCAGGGTTCGGGTACTACGGCTCGGTGATCACGAACATCATCTTCGCCACCTTCACGTTCATCTTCTTCGCCCTCGAGGGTTCGATCATGGCCCAGGGACTCTACTTGGGACTCGGCATTCCGAGTCCGATCGGCTACCTCATCTCCACAGTCCTCATCTTCCCGCTCGTCATCTTCGGCATGAAGGCGCTGGCTCGACTGCAGGTCTCGACGACACCGCTCTGGCTCGTCCTCATGGTCGTCCCCGTCGGCTACCTCATCGCCTTCCAACCGGAATCCGTGAGCACCTTCTTCGCGTACCAGGGCGAGAGCGGCGAGAGCGCGAACTTCGCCTCGGCCATGCTCGCCGCTGGAGTCTGCCTCTCGCTCATCGCCCAGATCGCCGAGCAGATCGACTACCTGCGATTCATGCCCCCGCGCACTCCGGCTAACCATCGCAGCTGGTGGACGGCGGTGATCCTCGCCGGTCCCGGCTGGGTGATCTTCGGGGCGATCAAGCAGATCATCGGCATGTTCCTCGCCGTCTACCTCATCGCCAACGTGCCTGGAGCCACCGGATTCGCGACCGAACCGGTGCAGCAACTGCTCGCCACCTACGAGCAGATGATGCCGCAATGGCTCGCCCTACTGCTCGCCGTCGTCCTCGTCGTCATCTCCCAGGTGAAGATCAACGTGACGAACGCCTACTCCGGGTCGCTGGCGTGGACGAACGCGTACACCCGGATCACCAAGCGCTACCCGGGGCGGATCACCTTCCTCGTCGTCAACCTGCTCTTCGCTCTGGCGCTCATGGAACTCAACATGTTCGACTTCCTCAACGCGATCCTCAGCTTCTACGCCAACCTCGCGATGTCGTGGATCTGCGTCGTCGCCGCGGACATCGCCATCAACAAGTACGTGCTGGGACTCTCACCGAAGACTCCGGAGTTCCGCCGCGGCATGCTCTACGACTGGAACCCGGTCGGCGTCGTCTCCCTCGTGCTCTCCGGTGGGGTGTCCATCGCCATCTACTTCGGTGCTTTCGGGGCCGCAGTCCAGCCGTTCTCCCCGCTCTTCGCCGTCGGCATCGCCATCGTCGCCACTCCGCTCATGGCGATCATCACCCGGGGGCGCTTCTATCTGCGTCGACAGGACGACGGCATCGACGTGCCGATGTATGACGACGACGGCAACCCCACGGATGCGACCCTGTGGTGCCACGTCACGGAGATGGAGTTCGAGCGTCCCGACATGATCGCCTCGGCGAAGACCGGACCGAACGGGGAGACGCTCTATCTCAGCTCTCTGGCATTGTCGACCGATCGCCTCGGCGAACATGTCCTGCCTGCCGACCCGGTCCGGGAGCGCTGATGCACTTCACACCGGGGGACACGGAGAAGCTGCTGCTCTCCGTCGCCGGCATGGTCGCCCGCGATCGCCTGTCGCGGGGCGTTCCGCTCAACTATCCCGAATCCGTTGCGCTGCTGAGCACCTGGGTGATCGAGCGAGCACGTGAGGGGGCCGCAGTCGAGGAGCTCATGGTCACCGGACGAGAGGTCCTCAGCCGCGACGACGTCATGGACGATGTGGCGCCGATGCTCCACGACGTCCAGGTCGAGGCCACGTTCCCCGACGGGCGCAAACTCGTCACCATCCACAACCCCATCGACTGACAGGACCGCTTCATGGCAGGCATGAGAGACCACGGGCCGGGTGCCGTGAGGGTGCGCGAGGGAACCCGCAACCTCAACGCACGCGCTGCCGGGGCAGAGATCGGCAGCATCACCATCGAGAACACGGGAGATCGTCCGGTTCAGATCGGATCGCACTTCCACCTACCCGACGTCAACGCCGCATTGGCGTTCGACCGGGCACGGGCCGATGGTTGCCGACTCGACATTCCGGCAGGAACCTCGATCCGGTTCGAACCGGGGGCGTCGCGGACCGTGCCGATCGTCCGCCTCGGCGGTCGTGCCCGGGTGCCCGGTCTGCGGATTCGCACGGACGGCTCTGATGGCTGAGATCTCCGCTCAGCGCTACGCCTCCCTCTACGGACCGACGACCGGGGACCAGGTTCGCCTCGGTGACACCGACCTGTGGATCGAGATCGAGGACGACCGGACCTTCGGGGGTGACGAAGCGGTCTTCGGTGGGGGCAAGTCGATTCGCGAATCGATGCTCCAGGGCCCGACGACGCGCGCGGAAGGGGCACCGGACACCGTGATCACGAATGTCATCGTCCTCGACTGGTGGGGGATCATCCGCACCGACGTCGGCATCCGCGGCGGCGAGATCACGGCTCTGGGCCGGGCGGGCAACCGCGACATCGCGGACGGGGTCGATCCGGGTCTGCAGATCGGCCCGTCGACCGACATCATCTCCGGCGAGGGCCGAATCCTCACCGCCGGCGGGATCGACTCGCACGTCCACCTGCTGTCGCCGTCGCAGATCCATGAGGCGCTCGCCACCGGAATCACCACCGTGGTCGGCGGCGGAACAGGGCCGTCGGAGGGGAGCAAGGCGACGACGGTGACGCCCGGAGCGTGGCATCTGGGGATGATGCTGCGGGCCCTCGACGCACTGCCGATCAACGTCCTCCTCCTCGGCAAGGGCAACACCGTCTCCGCCGCGGGTCTGGCCGAACAGGCCCTCGGCGGGGCGGCGGGATACAAGATCCACGAGGACTGGGGTGCGACACCGGCCGCGATCGACGCCGCCCTGCGCGCCGCCGACGATCACGGTCTGCAGGTCGCACTCCACTCGGACTCACTCAACGAGTCGGGTTTCGTCGAGTCGACGATCGCCGCGATCGCCGGGCGCAGCATCCATGCCTTCCACGTCGAAGGCGCCGGCGGCGGCCATGCGCCCGACATCCTCTCGATCGCCGCGCTGGAGAACATCATCCCCGGATCGACCAACCCGACTCTTCCGCACACCGTCAACACCGTCGCGGAGCACCTCGACATGCTCATGGTCTGCCACCACCTCAACCCCAGCGTGCCCGAGGACCTCGCCTTCGCCGAATCGCGCATCCGGGCGACGACGATCGCCGCCGAGGACATCCTCCACGACCTCGGCGCGCTGTCCATCACCTCCTCGGACGCTCAGGCGATGGGCCGCATCGGCGAGGTCATCACACGGACCTGGCAGGTCGCCCACGCGATGAAGCTGCGGCGGGGGCGCCTCGGCGAGACGATGCCGGCAGACAATGAGCGGGCACGCCGGTACGTGGCGAAGTACACGACCAATCCGGCCATCGCACATGGGGTCGATTCTCACCTCGGTTCCGTCGAAGTCGGGAAGATGGCCGATCTCGTGCTGTGGGATCCGCGCTTCTTCGGCGTCCGTCCCGACCTCGTCATCAAGGGCGGAACGATCGCCTGGGCCGGCCTCGGCGATCCGAACGCGTCGATCCCGACACCGCAGCCAGTGCTCATGCGGCCTGCGTTCGGGAATGCCCTCGGGGCGACGACCTCGGTGTCGTTCGTCGCTCCGGCCGCGCTCGACAGCGGCCTGCGCGAGCGCTTGGGCCTGCGCCGCGAGCTGCGAGCCGTCGCTCCAACACGGGGGATCGGAAAGGCGGACATGCGCAACAACGACGTCCGTCCCACCATCGACATCGACCCGGACACGTTCCAGATCGCCATCGACGGCGACCTCGTCACCGCGGCACCCGCACACGCGTTGCCGCTCGCCCAGCTCTACCAGATGTTCTGATGGACACGGTGACGCTCAACGCGCTGGGGCCCGGGGCCGCCTCGGCGATCATCATGCTCCTCGCCGACGCCCGCCTGCCCGCGGGAGCACACGTGACCTCGAACGGCGTCGAAGCCGGTCTGCGCCACGGGCTCGTGACGGGGGAGGTCGCGGCCTACATGCGCGCACGGATGCGCACCGTCGTCCGCGTGGAAGCCGGCACCGCCGTCGTCACCCGCCATGCCCTGACCGACACTCGCGTCGTCGACGGCGATGAGGTCGACCGCGGCAGCAGGAGCGACCGGGAGTCCAGTGCGATCCTCGCTGACATCGGCGACGAATGGGCAGCGCGAACTCCCAGCCCGGCCTTGCGGGAGATCGCCGAGGCGCTCGGAGCGGGACTGCGTCGCGTGGCGGTCACGCTGTGGCCCAAGTTGAACCCGGTGATGCCGCGGCGCGGACTCCCGCGTCCTGTGGTGCTCGGCTCCATCGCCGCAGCCGCCGGGATTCCGGCAGCCGACCTCGTGCGCCTCGTCGCCTACGACGATGCGCAGACGGTCGCTGCTGCGATGCTCAAACTCGAACCGATGGATCCGCTTGCGGCCACCGGTTGGGTGCTCGAGGCGTGCACCGCCTTCGAGCCCTGTGTCGCCGATCTGGCGACGCTCACCGACCCCGCAGCGATTCCCGCTGCCGGGGCACCGCTCATCGAGGACTGGGCAGAGGCCCAGTCCGCACTGCCGAGGAGGCTGTTTCGTGCCTGAGATCCCCACCCCGCACCGTTCCCTGCGACTCGGAGTCGCCGGACCCGTAGGCACCGGCAAGAGTTCGCTCATCGCGATGATCTGCCGCACCCTGGCCGACGAGATCCGCATCGGGGTCATCACCAACGACATCTACACCGACGAGGATGCCCGGCTGCTCAGGGCTGCCGGGGTCCTCGATCCCGACCGGATCCGCGCCATTGAGACCGGGGCGTGCCCTCATACGGCGATCCGCGACGACGTCACGGCCAACCTCGCGGGAGTCGAGGAGCTCGAAGCCGCCTTCGATCCGCTCGACCTCGTGCTCGTCGAATCCGGCGGGGACAACCTCACTGCGACGTTCTCGCCGGCTCTCATCGACGCCCAGATCTTCGTCCTCGACGTCGCCGGCGGTGGCGATGTAGCGCGCAAGGGCGGGCCCGGAATCGGGCGCGCCGATCTCCTCGTCGTCAACAAGACCGACCTCGCGCCGTACGTGGGCGTTGATGTCGAGCAGATGATCTCCGACGCCGAGGCGGCACGCGAGCAGGGCCCGGTGCTCGGGCTGTCGCGCACCGACAAGGAATCCGTCGCGCGTCTGCGGTCATGGCTGCTTGCCCTGCTCGAGACGCACCGGTCCGGGGCGCACGAACCGCAGGATCCGGGTCCGATGGCACCGCATTTCCATGCCGATGATGACGGGGGATACGTGCACTCGCACGCCGAAAGTGAGAGCCACGGGCACGCGGACGATCCCAATCATGCCGATTCCGACCACGACAGTGCCGGCGGCCCCGACCCCCGGGAGCATGCAGAGGGCGGAGACCGGATCCCAGCGGATCGGGTACTTGCAGATGGTCGGGGATGACCCATATCGCCGTCGAACGGGTCGCCGGACGCAAGCTTCCGCAGGTGCGTCTGACTCCCGGTCTCATGCAACCGCGGCTGATCTCCCGCGCGGCCGGAGGGCGCGCGCATGTGGCGATCGTCGCCGGAGGCGCGGCGCTCCTCGGCGGGGATGCGGTGACGATCGGCATCCGGGTCGGGCACGGATGCCGGCTCATCATCGAAGACGTCGGGGGCACAGTCGCTTACCCGACCAATGCGGCGGAGTCGCGGTGGGACGTCGACATCGAGGTGGGCGCGGCCGGCAGTCTCATCTGGGAGACGTACCCGTTCGTCGTCGCGTCGGGGGCGCGGGTGCGACGGTCGACTCGGGTGCGCGTCGGCGCCGAGGCGACGGTGCATCTGCGGGAGACGATCGTGCTCGGGCGGTCGGGCGAAGTCGGCGGGGCTCTGCGGAGCAGCACCGATGTGCGCGACTGCGCGGGGAGGCCGTATTTCGTCGAGGACCTCGATGTCGACGGGACCGATCCGCTGCCGGGCGTCCTCGGATCCGCCTCAGTCCTCGACACGGCGATGCTCTTCGGCAGGAGAGACGAAGCCGCCGGTCCGACTGCGGGTGACGACGTGGGCGGCGGGACGACAGTGCGAATACTCGAACTCGCACGGCCCGGGACGATCGCGAGAGCGATCGGTGCCGCCGCTCACGAGTCGCACGTCGACTCCGTGTGGCAGCGGTGGACCCGACCGACCGAGTGAGCATGCGACAACTGCTCACGGTGAGCTGCCGGGGCATGGAACAGGCGGCCGGAGTGCCACACCTGACCGGGAAGGCGAACAAGTGAGGGACGCAATGGATACAGGCACACCGAAGGTGGAGACGAAGGGACCGACAATGGATACGACGACAGCGGGACGGTCGAGAACGGGGCAGGTGGACGGCACCCGATTCGATGCGGACTGGTGGCGGATGCGGACGCCGTTGATCGTCATCGCGGGGCTCGCGATCGCAGGGATCAGCCTAGTCCTCGCCTCGACGAACGAGATCGGCCACGCCGCAGCCTGGGGTCTGGCGGCAACAGCCGTGCTCCTCGGCGCTCGCCATGCCTTCGACGCCGACCACGTCGCCGTCATCGACAACGTCACCCGGCGACTCGCGACCGCTGACCAATCCCGGCTTCGTGGTGGTGCCGTCGGATTCTGGTTCGCGCTCGGGCACTCGAGCGTCGTCATCATCACCGCTGCCCTCGTCACCGCCGGTGCCGCCGCGGCTCGCAGCCTCGTCGTGAGTGAGGACTCCGATCTGCGTGCCGGTCTCGGGATGTGGGGACTGCTGTTCGCGACCTGCGTCGTGGGGGTCTTCGGGATCGTCAACCTCGTCGCGTTCATCCGCCTTCTGCGCGACCGTCGCACTGGGGGAGCGCCCGCGGCAGATCCGAACGGTGACACTGGAGCCGGTTCTGCGCCCCGTGGACCTCTCACGACAGTCTTCTCCCGGCTCATCGGCACCGTCGATCGACCGGCGCGGATGTATCCCATCGGGCTCCTCTTCGGGCTCGGGTTCGACACCGCGGCGACGATCGGACTGATGATCGCGGCCGGTGCAACGGCCGCGAGCACGTCGCCGCTTCTCGCTCTGTCGCTTCCGCTGCTCTTCGCTGCAGGTATGGCGGCGTGCGACACCGGGGACAGCGTGATGATGGCGAGGCTCTATCGCTGGGCCGCCGGTGACGGCGGGCGATTCCGCCGCTACAACCTCATCGTCACCGGACTCTCAGTGCTCATCGCGGCCATCGTCGTCATCGCCGGTGTCGCCGAGGCGGGGGTGGAGACCGCGACGTTCACCCTTCCCGCCCCGGATACGGAGTACGCCGGGTTCGTCGCCACCGGCTTGTTCGTGCTCATCGCTGTCGCGGCTCTTCTCACAGCGCGACGACGGGCGGCAACCGCTGAACGCAGGGACGACGGGAAAGTTCTGAGCGCCGAGGTGGGAGAGGGGCCCGCGGCGAGTGACAGGTGATGCTCGGCGGCGCTGTTCGCCTCTCTGCACTGGTCGCCTCGCCTTCGAATTATGGGAGCACGCCGTCGCGGCCAGACTGGGTTGTGGGCAGTTCGCTCTGAGATGGCCAAGGCAGCCTCGGCCTTCTCTGTCCCACCTGGCGCAAACCGCGGCCCAACGCGAATTCCGTGGGCAACCAGGAGTGGGGAGGACGCTGGTCCTCTGCGCTCCGCCGACCCGAACGTCGTTTCGGCTCAGCCTGTTTCGGGCGGCTCACGTTTTGAACAGAGCCGCTCGAACTGACCTGAGCCGCAGCGGTGGCGGCCGTCGTTTTCTCGCCCGACCTCAGCCTCACGCGTCCTGGAACTGACTGAGGCGCCTGGTCCGACAGTGTCGAACCAGGCGCCTCAGGGCTTCCGGGGACTCAGCTCAGCGAGATGAGTCCGCCGGCCGGATCAGATGTCCGAGGGCGAAGGGACACCCTTCTTGCGGCGCTTCGTCAGGAAGATCGCAGTGCCGCCGACGAGGAGGAGGCCGGCACCGGCTGCGAGGCCGGTGAGCTCCATACCGGTGCGGGGCAGGTCGCCTCCACCGTTTCCGCCGCCGTTGCCGCCATCGGAGCCACCGTCATCATTGCCGTCGCTGCCGCCGGCGTTCGGGTCCTCTTCCACCGAGAACTTGCCGGTGAGCTCGTCGTCACCGCAGGTCACGGTCACGTCGTAGTCGCCGATGTACGCGCTCGGGTTCGACGCCGAGGTGCCGTAGACCGTGACGGAGGCGTTGCCCTCATCGTCGGCCTTCTCAGTTTCATCGAACGCCGTCACCGAGGAGTTGCCCTTGGGGTTGACCACGAAGCGCACGTCTTCGCCGGGCTCGCAGTTCTCGACGACGAGCTTGACGCCCTTGTCCTTCTGGACGAAGTCCTTCGGGGTGACGGATTCGGGAGAGACGATCAGCTTCGCCTCGGCGGCCGGGGTGGTCGGCGTCTCGGTGGCATCCTCGACGACGGTGAATGCCTGCGGCTCGGTCTTCTCACCCGACTCGTCGTCGATGAACGTGACCGTGTACTTGCCGGGCTTGACGCCCTTCGCAGTGAAGGTCCCATCGACGTTGCCCTTGTCGTCGGCTTTGGCGACGACGGTGTCGTCGGCGTCGACGCCTTCGATGCTCACATCTCCGCCGGGGGTGAATCCCTCTCCGGTGAAGGTCAGACCCCACTTCTCAAGATCTGCAGCGGAGATCTCCTTCGACTCGAGGCTCGCCTTCGGGTCGACGGCCGGAGCGGTGGGCTCTTCGGTCTCGTCGCCGCCGGCGGTCACCTCGAAATTGGTGCTGTACGTTTCGTTCTCATCAGCGACATTGGTGACAGTCACGGAGTACCCGCCGATGAATGCATCGCTGGCCGTGCCCAGGCTGTTGACACCGGTCTCAAAGGCGCCGGTCTCGTCGGTGGTGACGGTTTCCTCGTACGGAGCGACGTTCTGACCGGACGTGGGGGTGACCACCATCGTGAATTTGGCATCGGGTGCGAGTCCGGCGCCCGAGATGCCGACACCGGGATCGGCGAACTCGTCGGTCGTCACGCTCGCCGACGACACGGCGATCGTGCCCTCGGAGGCCGAAGCGTCGGCGGGAGACGGTGCCTGCTGAATCGAGGCCGGGCCTTCTGGAGCCTGCGTGCTCGGGGTGGCGATGACCGGGGATGCTGCCAGGCCGGTGATGGCGAGGGCCACCACGGGGGCGAGGGCGAGTTTCTTCATTTCTGTCCTTCGAAATGCGGAGGGAGGAGAGCTTCCGAAAGTAACAGTAATGACACATTCACGACGCACATAGTTTAGAACGTTTTGGTCACGTGAATTCTTCGGAACAGTGCTGGGAAGAACAGCGCCGGCCAGAGCAGTGCTGGGATTCACGCCAGCCTGCCTTTGCCGCCCGGCAGAGGACGCTGGCCCCTTGCCGTCGCCTGGTCGTTGCGAAACCTTGACCGTCCCGTGATCTCTGTTCCGACAGCACGCCGGCTGCCCGTGCGCTACCCGTCGCGTTGCTCGGTTCCCCGCACCACGCTCGTTGTCGCCTGGTCGTTGCGAAACCTTGGCCGTCCCGTGATCGCCGTTCCGGCAGCGTGCCCGCCGCCACTCGCACTGCTTGCTTCTCCACACCACATACGACGCCACCCGCCGGTCGGACAGCCCTCCCGCCCGTCAGCTGAGCCACCACCC
>NZ_SCMW01000050.1:0-29010 GCF_005502845.1 Brevibacterium sp. 2SA
GGCAGCGACGGTGCGGGCGGGGCTGGGCGCGGGGACATCGGGCAGCGCGTGCTCGCGCAGCTGCGGGCGGTCGGCCTGCCCGATCCCGAGAAGGTCGCCGGGGCCTACCCGCATGAGCTCTCCGGCGGTCAGCTGCAGCGGGCGATGATCGCACTCGCGACGATCAACTCCCCGCAGGTCCTCATCGCCGACGAACCGACGACGGCCCTCGACGTCACCGTGCAGACGGGCATCCTCGACCTCCTCGTCGACCAGGCCCAGGCCGGACAGGCTGTGCTCCTCATCACCCACGACATGGGCGTCGTCGCCGACATCGCCGACCGGGTGGCCGTGATGAAGGACGGGCGGATCGTCGAGACCGGCTCCGTCGAGGACATCTTCGACCGTCCCGCCTCGGACTACACGCAGCAGCTGCTCGCCGCCGTGCCGAGGCTGAGCGCGGTCGTCGATGCCCGGGCACCGCGCGAGGAGCGCCCGGTCGCCCCGGCGCCTGCCGCGGACACCGTTCCCGCCGCCGAACTCCGCGACGCCACCGTCGTCCACCGCTCGTCCGGACGCCAGGTCATCGCGCTCGACGACGTCAGCCTCGTCATCCCTCCGGGCCGGATCACCGGTCTCGTCGGGGAGTCGGGGTCGGGCAAGTCGACGATCGCGAATGTGCTCACCGGCGGTCAGGCGCTGACCTCGGGTGAGGCGTTCGTCGCCGGGGAGCGCGTGTCCACCCGGCCGAACCGCCGCCAGCGCCGGCTGCGCGCCGAGGTCGGCGTCGTCTTCCAGGACCCGCGGGGCTCGCTCAACCCGCGCCGCTCGGTCGGGTCGCAGATCGCCGAACCCCTGAGGGTGCACACGGATCTCAGCGGCCGGGACATCGACGCCCGGGTCGATGTTCTGCTCACCGACGTCCAGCTGCCGACCGACTTCGCCGCCCGCTTCCCGCACGAGCTCTCCGGCGGGCAGCGGCAGCGCGTGGCGATCGCCCGCGCCCTGGCGCTGCGGCCCAAGCTCCTCATCGCCGACGAACCGACCTCGGCGCTCGACGTCTCCGTGCAGCGCGGGGTGCTCGCCCTCCTCGGTGAGCTCCACGCGTCGCTTGACTTCGCGTGCCTGTTCATCAGCCACGATCTCGCCGTCGTCGAACAGCTCGCCGGTCACGTCGTCGTCCTCAAGGACGGGCGCATCGTCGAGCAGGGCCCGAGCCTCGAGGTGCTCACGGACCCGGCCGAGGCCTACACGCGCCGGCTCATCGAGTCCGCGCCCGTGCCCGATCCGCGGATCCAGGCGGCCAGACGGGCCGCCCGCCTCGCCGCGTAGGACACGCGCCGACGACGAAGGCGCCGCCGGAATCCCTCCGGCGGCGCCTTCTCACGCTCTCGACTCTCAGCGCGCGGCAGTGCCCTCGGTGTAGTCGTCGTCGGTGTCCTTGAGCCAGGCGAACATCTTGCGCAGCTCCCGACCGGTGGCCTCGATCGGGTGCTTCTCCTCCTTGGCGCGCAGCGACTTGAACTCCTCGCCGCCGTTCTTCTGGTCGGTCATGAAGCGCTCGGCGAAGGTGCCGTTCTGGATGTCGACGAGGACGCTCTCCATGTTCTCCTTGACCTCGGGCGTGATGACCCGGGGACCGGAGACGTAGTCGCCGTACTCGGCGGTGTCGGAGATCGACCAGCGCTGCTTGGCGATGCCGCCCTCGACCATGAGGTCGACGATGAGCTTGAGCTCGTGGAGGACCTCGAAGTACGCGATCTCCGGCTGGTAGCCGGCCTCGGTGAGGACCTCGAAACCGTACTGGACGAGGTGGGAGACACCGCCGCAGAGCACGGTCTGCTCGCCGAAGAGGTCGGTCTCGGTCTCCTCGGTGAACGTCGTCTTGATGCCGCCGGCGCGCAGACCGCCGATCGCCTTCGCGTAGGAGAGGGCGAGCTCCCAGGCGTGTCCGGTCGCATCGACCTCGACGGCGACGAGCACGGGCACGCCGCGGCCGTCGACGTACTCGCGGCGGACCACGTGGCCCGGGCCCTTGGGCGCGATCATGACGACGTCGACGCCCTCGGGGGCCTTGATGTAGCCGAAGCGGATGTTGAAGCCGTGGATGAAGACGAGGGTCTTGCCCGGGGCGAGCTGGTCCTTGATCTCCTTCTCGAAGATCTCCGCCTGCACCTGGTCGGGGGCGGCGATGGTGATGACATCGGCCCAGGCGGCCACCTCGGCGGGGGTGCCCACTTCGAGCCCTTCGGCAGCGGCCTTGTCCCGGCTCGACGAGCCTTCCTTGAGTCCGACGCGGACCTGCGCGCCGGAGTCGCGCAGGCTCAGCGCGTGGGCGTGGCCCTGACTTCCGTAGCCGATGATGGCGACCTTCTTGCCCTGGATGACGGACAGGTCGGCATCGTCGTCGTAAAAGCGTTCTGCTGCCATTGTTGCTGCTCCTTAGAGGTTTCGGGGTGCTCACCCCATTGTTTCACAGTTCGGTACAGTTGCTCACCCACTGAGACGGTCGGTGTTCCACGGCGTGGAACGCCGGCCGTCTCAGTTGCGCAGGGCCGTCTCAGTTGCGCAGGGCCGTCTCAGTTGCGCAGGGCGCGGTCGGTGATCGACTTCGGTCCGCGTCCCACGGCGACGACGCCGGACTGGACGATCTCCTTGATCCCGAAGGGCTCGAGGACTTCGCGCAGGGCCTCGACCTTGTCGAGCTCACCGGTGGCCTCGACGCTCACCGAGTCGGTGGAGACGTCGACGATCGAGGCGCGGAACATCTCGACGGCGGCCGCGACCTGCGGCCTGGTCGCCGCATTGGCCTTGACCTTGTAGATGACGTGGGCCCGGCGCACTGACGCCGCCGGTTCGAGCTCGACGATCTTGATGACGTTGACGAGCTTGTTCAGCTGCTTCGTCACCTGCTCGAGGGCGACGTCGCGGACGTCGACGACGACGGTGATGCGCGAGAGCTCATCGTGCTCGGTCACCCCGACGGCGAGGCTGTGGATGTTGAAGCCGCGGCGGGCGATGAGTCCGGTGAGACGCGCGAGCACACCTGGCTTGTTCTCGACGAGGACTGAGAGCGTGTGCCGGTTGTTCATTCCAGGCCTCCTTCGATCTGCGCCACGGAGCGCACCGTTCCGTCTTCACCGGCCGCCGCCTCGGCGATGGCCGCTTCGGCCTGATCCTCGCCCTCGTCCTCGAAGTCCGGACGGATGCCGTTGGCGTACTGGATCTCGTCGTTCGAGACTCCGGCGGCGACCATCGGCCACACCATGGCATCGGGCGGGACGGTGAAGTCGAGGACGACGGGTCGGTCGTTGATCTCGAGCGCCTTCTCGATCGCGGCATCGACGTCGTCATTGCTGTCGACGCGCAGCGCGAAGCAGCCGTACGCCTCGGCGAGCTTGACGAAGTCGGGGATCCGGATCGTCTCGTGCCCGGTGTTGAGGTCAGTGTTCGAGTAGCGGCCGTCGTAGAAGAGCGTCTGCCACTGCCGCACCATGCCGAGGGAGGAGTTGTTGATGATCGCGACCTTGATGGGGATGTCGTTGAGCGCGCAGGTCGCAAGCTCCTGGTTCGTCATCTGGAAGCAGCCGTCGCCGTCGATCGCCCACACGACACGGTCGGGTTCGGCGGCCTTCGCGCCCATCGCGGCGGGCACGGAGTAGCCCATCGTGCCGAGCCCGCCGGAGTTGAGCCACGAGCGGGGGCGTTCGAAGTCGACGAACTGGGCCGCCCACATCTGGTGCTGGCCCACGCCGGCCGCATAGACCGCCTCGGGGCCGGTGAGGGCGGAGATGCGGGAGATGACGTACTGCGGATCGCAGAGCTCGCCGTGGGAGGAGTACCCGCGCGGGTACGTCTGCTTGAGGCGCCGGAGGAACCGCCACCACGGCTCGCGCTGCCGTTCGAGGGCCTCAGGGAACCTGCCGCGCAGCTCGGTGAGGATCTCCGAGAGCACTTCGCGGGCGTCGCCGACGATCGCGACCTCGACCGCGCGGTTCTTCCCGATCTCGGCGGGGTCGATGTCGGCGTGGATGACCTGGGCGTCGGGCGCGAACGAATCGAGGTTGCCGGTCACCCGGTCATCGAAGCGGGCACCGATGGCGATGAGCAGGTCGGACTTCTGGAAGGCCGCGACGGCCGGCACGCTGCCGTGCATGCCGGGCATCCCGAGGTGGAGCGGGTGGGAGTCGGGGAAGGCGCCGCGGGCCATGAGCGTGGTGACGACGGGGATGTTCGTCGCCTCGGCGAGCTTGAGCAGCTCCTTCTCCGCCTCGGAGCGGATGACGCCGCCGCCGATGTAGAACACGGGACGCTGCGCCTCGCTGATGAGGCGCGCGGCCTCGCGGATCTGCTTCGCGTGGGGTTTGAGGATGGGCCGGTAGCCGGGCAGCTGCGGTTCTTCGGGCCAGACGAACGGGGCCTCACCGGTCTGCGCGTCCTTCGTGATGTCGACGAGGACGGGTCCGGGACGACCGGTCGTGGCGATGTGCGCGGCGTTGAGGATCGCGGCGGGGATGTCCTCGGCCTTCGTGACGAGGAAGCTGTGCTTCGTCACCGGCATCGTCATGCCGACGATGTCGGCCTCCTGGAAGGCGTCGGTGCCGAGCAGCTTCGAGCTCTGCTGACCGGTGATGGCGAGCAGGGGCACGGAGTCCATGTGGGCGTCAGCGAGCGCGGTGATGAGGTTCGTCGCCCCGGGTCCCGAGGTCGCGATGCACACGCCGAGGCGGCCCGAGGCCGACGCGTAGCCCTCGGCGGCATGGCCGGCGCCCTGTTCGTGGCGGACGAGGATGTGGCGGATCTTGTCGGTCTCGAGCAGCGGGTCGTAGGTCGGAAGGATGGTGCCGCCGGGAAGCCCGAAGACGGTGTCGACGCCGAGGCGCTCGAGGCTGCGGACGATCGCCTGCGCGCCGGTGAGGACCTCCGGCGCCGAGGATCGCCGAATGCTGGTCGGGGTCGCGGTCACCGGGGGTGCGCTCTGCGCAGTCCCGGCGGCCGCCTTCTGAGCCGAGGGCGTGGCTGCCATCGTGTCGTATCCTTCCTGGGTTGACCCGCTCGCGTTTCGTCCCTGCATGAAAAAAGCCCCTCCGGTGTCGGTAGGGGCGCGCGGAACGTGTCGTACTGACAGGCTACGGATGATCCGCGCGCTGGCTAATGACGACGACGAGAAGGTGAGTCATGCCTCAATGGTTCACCGCCCCACCGGGAGTGTCAAACGGCAGAAACGATCGTCTCGCGATTCGGGATCGGTGGCGCTTGATGGATGAGATCGACCGCCTCGGCGAGCAAGGGCCGTTCTCTCACCTGATCAGTGAAACTCCACTTCAGAGCACCATGGACGCGGGAGTAACCGCGGACTAGGCTTGATGTTCGTGCGCCCCCTTCTACGCTTCTGGCCCGATCTGCGAGCGCGGATCGGCATCTACCTCGTCGTTCTCGTCCTCACCCTGCTCGCGAACGGCATCCAGCTCATCGTCCCGGTCATCACCGGGTACATCATCGACGGCCCCATCGCCTCGGGTGATATGTCAGGTCTGTGGCTGCCCGTGCTCGGAGTCCTCGGCATCGGCATCGCCGAGGCGGTCGCGCTGTGGGCGCGGCGGATGATCGTCGCACCCGTGGTCTCGACGTGGGAGATCCGCTGGCGCGCCCGCCTCTTCGACCGACTTCAGTACACCTCGGTGGCGATCCACGACTCATGGGAGTCGGGCCAGCTGCTCTCGCGCGCGACCAACGACCTCTCGCAGCTGCGGCGGTTCTTCGCCTTCGGACTGCCGTTCCTCTTGGCGACCCCGATCGTCATCATCGTCGGCACGATCATGCTCACCGTCCTCCAGCCGGTCTTCGGCCTCATCATGCTCGTCATGGCCGTGCCGACGATCCTCGCGGTGGCGATGTTCGAACGGCGGTATCGGGAGACCTCGCGGCAGTCCCAGGACGCCGTCGGTGAGATCACGACCGATGTCGAGGAGTCGATCCAGGGCATCCGGATCCTCAAGTCCTTCGGCCGCTCGCCGTGGGCCGCCGAGCGCTTCTCCGTCCTGTCGCGGAAGTTCCAGCGCCTCGAGGTCCGCAAGGCGAAGCTCGACTCGTGGTTCTGGAGCGTCCTCATCCTCCTGCCCACCCTCGCCCAGGCCGCGATCGTCGGCATCGGGACCTTCGGCGTCGTCCAGGGCTGGACGACGATCGGCACCGTCGTCGCCGGGGTGACGATCTCCATGGTCCTGCGGATGCCGATCGAGATGCTCGGCTTCCTCCTCGCCGATGCCATCATGTCGATCACCGCGGCCGGCCGCTACTGGGAGGTCATCGACATCCGCCACGACATCACCGATGCCGCAGGCGGCATCGACGACGACCCCGATGTCGGTCGCCACCGCGGGGAGCTCGTCTTCGACGACGTCGACTTCCACTTCTCCGACACGGACCGCCTCACGCTCGCAGGCCTCGACCTCACGATCGAACCCGGGCAGACGCTCGCGCTCGTCGGCACGACCGGCTCGGGCAAGACGACGCTCGCCTCGCTCGTGCCGAGGCTCCAGGACGTCACCGGCGGGGCCGTGCGCATCGACGGCGTCGACATCCGCGACCTGCCGGTCAACGAACTGCGTCATCTCGTCTCCGTCTCCTTCGAGGATCCGATCCTCTTCTCCGCCAGCGTCCGCGACAACGTCGTCATGGGCGCCCCGGGCTCCGACGACGATGCCGTGTGGCAGGCTCTGGAGATCACCGCGGCGAACGACTTCGTCTCCCGTCTGCCCGAGGGACTCGACACGCAGGTCGGCGAGCAGGGGCTCTCCCTCTCCGGCGGACAGCGGCAGCGCCTCGCCCTGGCCCGTGCGGTCATCGGCAAGCCGCGCATCCTCGTCCTCGACGACCCGCTCTCGGCCGTCGACGTCGACACCGAGGACCGCGTGCAACTGAAGCTGCGGGAGATCCTGCCCGATTCGACGACGCTCATCATCGCCCACCGGCCGTCGACGGCCGCGCTCGCCGATGTCGTCGCCGTCCTCGACGAGGGCCGCATCGTCGCGCAGGGCACGCATGAGGAGCTCCTCGAGACCTCCCTGCTCTACCGCGAACTCATGGGAGCCGGGATGCAGGCGACCGCCTCGGCGCGCGGCGAGGGAGCGACCGCCTCGGCGGGGAACCGTCCGACGGAAGGGGGCCCGGCATGAGCGCGCCGCGCCTGGCACAGGACGACGGGATCGAGGAGCTGCCGCCGGACATTGCGGCCAAGGCGCGGGCGCTGCTCTTCTCGCTCGTGCGTCCCCACCTGCCGATGGCCGTCCTCCTCCTCGTCATCGTCGTCCTCACCTCGGCGACCCTCGTCATCGGGCCGATCTTCATCGCCGACGCCCTCGACACCGGCATTCCGCAGGCCGTCGCCGGCGACCCGACGGCGCTGACGCGGGCGATCACGCTCTTCGTCGCCTCCGCCGTCGCCTCGGCGGTGCTCGCGTTCACGGCGACCCGGCTCGTCGGCATCACCGCGCAGAAGATCATCTTCACCCTGAGGCAGCGCGTGTTCACCCATGTTCAGCGCCTTGACCTGGGGTATCACGAGAAGTCGACGTCGGGGCGGCTCGTGTCCCGGCAGACCTCGGACATGGAGTCGGTCCAGCAGTTCCTCTCCTACTCGCTGTTCGAGACCGCGCTCGCGCTGCTCCAGATGGTGTTCATCGCGATCACGCTCATCGTCCTCGATGTGCCCCTGGCGATCGTCGTGTTCGCCGGGTTCATCCCGCTGTTCTTCATCACGAAGGCCGCGCACCAGACGCAACGTGGGGCGTACCGGCGCACCCGGACGTCGATCGCGAAGGTCATCGTCCACTTCGTCGAGACGATGGGCGGCATCCGCGCCGTCCAGGCCTACCGGCGCCAGCCCGACCGTCGCGGCACCCTGCGCGAGCAGGACTCGGCATACCGGGACGCCAACACCGATGCGCTGCGCGGAGTCGCGTGGTTCGCCGGGTGGACGCGGCTCGTCGGCAACGTCACGCAGACGGTCATCATCGTCGTCGGCGCGTGGCTCGTCATCGAGGGGTGGACGCAGATCGGCGTGCTCGCCGCGTTCATCCTCTATCTGCGCCGGTTCTACGGTCCGCTCGACGAGCTCGTGCAGTCGTTCAACCTCTACCAGTCGGCGTCGGCGGCGCTCGAGAAGATCGCCGCCGTCCTCGACACGGATCCCGGCGTCCCGGCACCGGCCCAGCCCACCCCCCTGCCCGCGCACACGGGGGCCGGGGGTACCGCCGGAGCTGCGGCCGCGGTCGCGGTCGGCACGGAAGGGTCAGCCGCCTCGGCGACGGGACGGTCGATCGACCTCACGGACGTCCGCTTCGCCTACGCCGACGGCCCCGACGTCCTCCCCCGCTTCGACCTGACGATCCCGGCGGGGCAGATCGTCGCGCTCGTCGGCGCCACGGGGGCGGGCAAGTCGACGCTCGTCAAGCTCGTCACGCGGTTCTACGATCCCTCGGAGGGCACGGTGTCCCTCGACGGAGTCGACCTGCGCGACCTCGATGACGCGGAGCTGCGCTCGAGCGTCGTCATGGTCACGCAGGAGTCGTTCCTCTTCGCCGGCACGATCGCCGACAACATCCGCATCGGCAATCCGGAGGCCAGCGATGCCGAGGTCGTCGCGGCCGCCGAGGCGGTGGGCCTCGACCCCTACATCCGCCGCCTGCCCGACGGGTACGACACGGACGTGAAGAAGCGCGGCGGCCGGCTGAGCTCGGGCCAGCGGCAGCTCGTGTCGTTCGCCCGGGTGTTCCTCGCCGATCCCGATGTCGTCGTGCTCGACGAGGCGACCGCCCACCTCGACATCCCGTCGGAGAGGCTTGTGCAGAAGGCGCTTGCGACGGTGCTCGAGGGCAGAACGGCGATCATCATCGCCCATCGGCTCTCGACCGTCGAGATCGCCGACCGCGTGCTCGTCATGGACGCCGGGCGCATCGTCGAGGACGGCACGCCCGAGGAGCTCATCGCCGGCACCGGTCGCTTCGCGCAGCTCCACCGCGCGTGGCGCGACACCCTCGTGTGAGGGCCGCGACGGCCCGTCCGCGTTCGACGCCCCGTGCCGACGCCGGCTCGATTCCGACGCCCGACGCCGGCTCGTCTCCGACGCCCTCAACCGACAAATACGCCCTGCGCCGACCTCCGCCCGTCTTCGACGCCCCCAACCGACAAATACGCCCGGGGCTAACGGCGTATTTGTCGGTTCACCGCGTCGAAGACTGGCGCGCGCGACGTGTGACTGCGTAACTGTCGCTTCACCGCGTCGGTGTCGCGGGCGTGCGGGCGCTGACGAGCCGTGCCAGATCGGTGAACGGGCGCCGGCGCCACAGGTCCTTCCAGAAGATGCGGACGACCGTGTAGCCGAGAGCCCTCAGCTGCCGCTCCCGTTCGCGCTCCTTGTCGAACGCGTCACGGGGATCCGTGTCGTCGATCGTGTATTTGATCCGGCCGTCGAACTCGAGGATCGTCTTCGATGCGGCGTGGAGGAAATCGACCCGAGCGACGAAGCGACCGTGGTCGTCGACGATCTCCACCTGCGGTTCGAATCCCGTGAGGCCGACCTCATGGAGCCTCACGGCGCTGATCGACTCTCCCGGTGACTCGCGCCGCGGATCGGCGAGGTCGAGAGCCGCCGCGACTCGGAATCGACCGCGCGTCTCGCGACATTGCCCAGCGGCGTCGCGGAGCCCGTCGGGCGTCACGACATGACGACGCAGCGCGTCATCGAGCATGGGCACGCTGATGTCGAGGTCGCAATCGCGGGCGACATCGATGAGCGTGCGCTCCCGTGTCGTCAGGGCGACATCGCCGAGGCGGTCGATCTGTCCTGGAGGAACATCGCGCCGTCGTATGAACAGGTGGGCGTGCCGCTTGTTCGTGGAGGTCCGGATGACTTCGACAAAGGGCTTGTCCATCTTCGCGATGGTGAAGTCCCACAGCAGAGCGGCCGACAGATGGGAGAAGACCTCCACGCCGAAGCGCCCCGACTCACCTGACCGACCGTTGACGAGATCGGCACGGGTGCGGATGAGGACCTTGACCCGAGCGAGCACGTCGCGCACATCGCCCACCTGCTCGAACAATTCGGCCTCGCCGAGCGTGACTGCCTCCGTGATCCGGGCGTGCCGGGGGTTGTCGCACCGGCGCTTGACCGCGAACCGCCCCCGAGCGATTCTCTCCAGGCAGCAGTCGGCTGCCACGCTGACGTCGCGGTCGGAGCAGCCGAGACGTCTCAGGTCGGCGGTCGTGAACACCTGATACATGACATCATTCTGCCCCTATAGTCATCAACCGTCAACTAACATCCGCGAAAAAGACATATCGCGTCCAAACTTCATTGTTTCGCGAGTCGCGCGGGCACTCTCCACCAGCTGGCTCGCGACTCATTCCGCTCCGACGCCCCCAACCGACAAATACGCGGTTAGCGCAGAGCGTATTTGTCGGTTCACCGCGTCGGCGCCCGGCGCCTCACTCCGTGATGAGAGGGACGAACCGGTAGCGGCCGTGCTGGGTGATCGTCACCTCGCCGGCGGCCTCGCCCGTGCGTTCGACGCGAAGCATCACCTCGGCGACCGGGATGACCATGACTCCGCCGACGGTCAGTTGCGCGACGAGGCTGTCGGGCAGTTCATCGGCGCCGGCTGACACGAGGATGCGGTCGAAGGGCGCGCGCTCGGGTCGACCGAGAACTCCGGGCGTCGCTTCGGCGAATTCGAGGCAGTCGATGTCGAGCCCGGCGAGGGCGGCGATGGAACGCTCGAGGAGCGGCCGATGACGCTCGACGCCGATGACATGGCCACCGGGTCCGACGAGCGCGCCGAGGAGGGCGGTTGTCCATCCCGAACCGGACCCGAGATCGAGGACGGTCTCGCCCGGTTCGACGCCAAGAAGCGCGAGCATGTCGGCGACCGTGCTCGGCTGCGAGTTCGTCTGCCCACATCCGATCTCGAGCGGCACATTGCTGCCCGACCAGCCCTGCTGGTCAGCGGGCAGGAAACGGTGCCGCGGCACCTGTGCGAACGCCTCGGCGAGCGTGACCGGATCGATCGGCGAGGCCACCTCGTCTCCTCTCCACGGCCGCCGCCCCAACGTCCCACGATGGACGGCGCCCGGCAACGGATCCGTGTCGACGAGGATACGCTCGTGCGATGCCCACCGGAAGCAAGCGGCCGCGAGTACAGTTGACCCGTGACGACTGCAGAGCTCGACCGCGCGCGGACCCTCATCACCTCGATCCCCGACTACCCGGAGCCCGGGGTGAACTTCCGCGACATCTCTCCGCTGCTCGCCGACGGCGCCGCGTTCAATGCCGCCACCGATGCGCTCATCGCCCCGTTCGTCGGTCACTTCGACTTCGTCGGCGGACTCGAGGCGCGCGGGTTCCTCTTCGCCGGGGCGATCTCGGCGAAGACCGGGGCGGGCATCCTCCCCATCCGCAAAGCCGGCAAACTGCCCAAACCCGCCGCGGCCGTGTCCTACACCCTCGAGTACGGCACCGCGACGATCGAAGCCCCCGACGTCCTGCGCCCCGGCGATCGCGTCCTCCTCGTCGACGACATCCTCGCCACCGGCGGGACGCTCACCGCGGCGCAGGCTCTCGTCACCGAACTCGGCGCCGAGGTGGTCGGCTCGGCAGTCGTCCTCGAGCTCACCGATCTCGGCGGCCGCGCCCACACCGGCGACGTCCACACGGTGTTCGCAGACTGACGCGGTGGCCGCGGACTGACATCCTGGCCGCGGACTGGACCGCCCACCGCCGACTGAACCGCCAGCCGCGCTGACGCGGCAATGCACCCTGCCTGCACGACCGCCTCGGCGTCGGAGAATTCTCGCTCAGCGCAATCGGAGAAATCATCCAGATTTCGGGAATGATTCGGGCGGTGAGTGTCGTTGTACGCTCTGTTGTGTGCCGGATACCGGCGCGCGACTTCGGGTCGAGGCGTCCCACCGGGCGCCGACCAGACCATCATCCGTGACGAAAGGCGACACCATGTCGGTACCAGATCTCACCCTCAATGACGGCTTGACCATCCCGCAGCTCGGGTTCGGCGTCTTCAAGGTCGACCCCAAGGAGACCGAGCGCATCGTCACCGATGCCCTCGAAGTCGGCTACCGTCACATCGACACCGCCGCTGTCTACGGCAACGAAGAGGGCGTCGGACGCGCCCTGGCCGCTTCGGGCATCCCCCGCGACGAGCTCTTCATCACCACCAAGCTGTGGAATGATCGCCACGGTGCCGCCGAATCGCGCCGCGCGCTCGAGGAGAGCCTGACGAAGCTCGGACTCGACTACGTCAACCTCTACCTCATCCACTGGCCGACCCCGGCGCAGAAGAACGCCGTCGAGACCTGGGAGGCGTTCCCCGGCTACCGCGACGAGGGCCTCACCCGCTCGATCGGCGTGTCGAACTTCGACTACCGCTACCTGCCGGAGATCCTCGACACCGGCATCATCCCGGCCGTCGACCAGATCGAGCTGCACCCGCAGTTCCAGCAGATCGACACCCGCCCCCTCCTGGCCGAGAACGACATCAAGATCGAAGCCTGGGGGCCGCTGGGTCAGGGCAACGTCGACTACGCATCGACCGTGATCGGCGAGATCGCCGAGTCCCACGGCAAGTCGTGGGCCCAGGTCATCATCCGCTGGCACCTGCAGCGCGGCCACATCCTCTTCCCCAAGTCGAACAACCGTGAGCGCATGGCGCAGAACTTCGACGTCTTCGACTTCACCCTCACCGACGCCGAGATGGCCTCCATCGACGCGCTCGAGAACGGTGGCCGCGTCTCCGCTGATCCCGCCGACGTGAACTGACCTCACCGAGGCTGCTTGGGCCGGTAACACTGCACCGTGAGAACGCGGGCGAAATCGTTTCGCCCGCGTTCTGCGTTGGTGAGGTCAGCTCGGATCGGCGGCAGTGTGTTCAGCGTAGACGCTGACACCGTCAGCGTGATCCCCGCCGAGCACGTCACCGGCGCGACCGCCGTAAGCGGCGATCTTGTATTCGGTGGCGGCCAGCGACAGGGTGAGCTCGCGGATCCGGCGACGGATCGTGTCGCGGTGCTCGATGAGCAGGTCGAGCCTCTCCGGAACGGTCGCCTCCCCCGCCTCGACGAGGTCGACGTAGTGGGCGAGGTCGCGCATGGGCATCCCGGACAGCCGCATCCGAGTGAGGAACACCAACCGCCGCTGAGCCTCGGCG
The DNA here is from genome assembly GCF_005502845.1 of Brevibacterium sp. 2SA. Taxonomy (NCBI): domain Bacteria; kingdom Bacillati; phylum Actinomycetota; class Actinomycetes; order Micrococcales; family Brevibacteriaceae; genus Brevibacterium; species Brevibacterium sp. 2SA. Next base: position 13,200 of record NZ_SCMW01000050.1, read on the forward strand.
CCGTAGACACGGTGCCCGGCTGCGTCCCGGTTCACCGCGACGAGCCCCTTGCTCTCGTAATAGCGCAGGGTGTGGGGAGAGAGGCCAAGCAGCTCGGAGATCTCCGCGATCGACAGCGGAGCGGCCTCGTCACCGGTGTTGACCATCCGGTGGATGATCTCGACGGGCAACGTCCCGTCGATGTCGGCGAAGTCTCCGAGGTCCGCCAGGATCCGGCTCATGAGATCATCGGTCGCCATGCTCACACCGCCCGCTGTGAAGGTCGCATGCCGGGAAAGTCAGCGCTCTCCGCCACGGCGGCCAGGCGCTCGACCTCGGCCGCATTTCCACTGTACGCCGCCCGCAGACGTCGCACCGCCTCGGCGCCGAGAGGCAGACGCAAAGGCAGCTCACCGCCGGTTGCAAGACTTGGCTCGACCAGATCGACGATGATCGCCGCCGCACGGACCGGGTCTCCTTCCTGCCTGCCGTCCACCTCGGCAAGATCGGCGCGGGCTGGTCCGACGATCGCCGCATAGGCGTCCGTCTCCGTCGTCATCCCGAGCGAATGCGCGGTATTGAACCCGGTCCGGAACCGTGAGGGCTCCACGAGCATCACGCCGATGCCCAGCGGCCCCACCTCGGCGGCCAGCGCCTCCGACCAGCCCTCGAGCGCGAACTTGCTCGCCGAATAGGCCCCGGCCGCAGGAAACGACACCCGCCCTCCCTGGCTGCTCATCTGCACGATCGCCCCGCTGCCCTTCGCCCGCATGAGCGGCAGGACGGCCCGGGTGAGCGCGGCGGCGGCGAAGAAGTTGAGCTCCATCTGCTCCCGGAGCTCACCGAGGCCGATCTCCTCGACGGCACCGACGATCGCCCGCCCCGCATTGTTGATGAGCACATCGACGTCGAGGTCGGTCAGCGCCTCACCCACCTCGGCGACGGCGGTCTCATCACGGAGATCCGCGGTGAGGACGGTCAGCCGGTCCCCGACGTCCGCCTTGAGCTCCTGCAGGGTCTCCGGGTCGCGGACAACGACGACGGCATCGTGCCCGCGCGCCAGCACCTCCTCGGTCAGTGCCCGCCCGAAGCCCTGCGAGGCGCCGGTGATCGCCCAACGCTGCCGGCGCTCGGACGGCCCGCGGACCTCAGTCGTCATTGTCGTCGCTGCTGTGATGTTCTCGATGTGTGAGTTCATGACAGCGACGCTACGAGTTCGAGCGCGCTCGAACGCAAGGCTGATCGCCGAAGAATTTCGCTGCCCCGGCACCCCGCGCTCCGCCGCGCCCTTTACGTCAGCACACGGATCGGCTCACCGGCGATCCACGCCGCGATGTCCTCGACCGCCTGCGGGTAGAAGATCCGATACGTGCCCTCGGTGACATAGCCGAGGTGCGGGGTGAGCACGGTCCGCGGGCTCGTGCGCAGCGGATGGTCAGCGGGCAGCGGCTCGGCGTCGTAGACGTCGAGGCCCGCCCCGCGGATCGCTCCGGCTGCGAGCGCGTCGGTCAGCGCCGCGGTGTCGACGAGCCCGGCCCGCGAGGTGTTGATGAGGATCGCACTCTCCTTCATCAGCGCGAGCTCGCTCGCCCCGAGAAGCCCACAACTGCGATCGCTGAGCTTGTAGTGGATCGTCACGACGTCGGAGGTCGCCAGCAGCTCTTCCTTGTCCACGGCACGCACCCCCACCTCGGCGGCGCGCTCCGGCGTGAGATTGGCACTCCACGCGACGACGTCCATCCCGAAGGCCCGCCCGATGCGGGCCACGCGCGATCCCAGCCGACCCAGACCGATGACGCCGAGGCGGGACCCCGCCAGGTCCGCCCCGATCGTCTCCTGCCATCCTCCGGCTCGCATCCGCGCGTCCTCAGCGGGGATGCTCCGGGCCACGGCGAGGATGAGACCCCACGTCAGCTCCGGCGTCGCCGTCCGCGGGGCGTCGGTGCCGCAGACCATGATCCCGTGCGCACGGGCGGCGCCGAGGTCGATCGACGCGTTCGCCGCTCCCGTGGTCACGAGCAGCCGCAGGTCGGGAAGGGCTGCCAGCCGCTGCGCGTCGAAGACGGTGCGCTCTCGCATCGCGACGACCACCTCGGCGCCGGCGAGCAGCGCTGCCAGCTCAGCGGTGCCGGTGACCGGACGCGTGACGACGGTGACCTCGGCCGGCAGCGTCGCCCAGTCCGCGTAGGACCGGGCGACGTCCTGGTAGTCGTCGAGGACGACGATGCGCATCAGCCGCAGACGGCTCCGGTCGACGCCGACTGGACGAGCTTCGCGTACTTGCCGAGCACCCCGGTGAGCCGGTGGTTCTCCGGGATCGTCCACGCCTTGCGACGCTCAGCGAGCACCTCCTCGTCGACGTGGAGCTCGATCGAGCGTGCCGCGATGTCGACGGTGATCCGGTCCCCGTCCTCGACAAGGGCGATCGGCCCGCCGTCGACGGCCTCGGGGGCGACGTGACCGATGCACAGTCCGGTCGAGCCCCCGGAGAAGCGACCGTCGGTGATGAGGAGGACGTCCTTGCCGATGCCCGCGCCCTTGATGGCCCCGGTGATCGCGAGCATCTCGCGCATGCCGGGACCGCCCTTGGGCCCTTCGTAGCGGATGACGACGACGTCGCCCTTCTTCAGCTCACCGCCGAGCACCGCGTCCATCGCCGGCTGCTCCTGGTCGAAGACGCGCGCGGTGCCCTCGAAGACGTCGGCGTCGAAGCCCGCGGACTTGACGACCGCGCCCTCGGGGGCGAGCGATCCGCGCAGCACCGTGAGGCCGCCGGTCGCGTGGATCGGGTTGTTGAGCGCCCGGAGGATCTTCCCGTCGGGGTCCGGTGGGTTGATCGCGGCGAGGTTCTCGGCCACCGTCTTGCCGGTCACCGTCATGCAGTCGCCGTTGAGCAGACCTGCATCGAGGAGGGCCTTCATGATGACGGGCACCCCGCCGATCTTGAACACGTCGTTCATCACGTACTCGCCGAAGGGCTTGACGTTGCCGAGGTGGGGCACCTTGTCGCCGATCCGGTTGAAGTCGTCGAGTTCGAGCTCGACGCCCGCCTCGTGGGCGATCGCCAGCAGGTGGAGAACGGCGTTCGTCGATCCGCCGAAGGCCATGACGACGGCGATCGCGTTGTGCAGCGACTCCTTCGTGATGATGTCCTTCGTCGTGATCCCCCGGCGCAGGAGTTCGACGACGGCCTCGCCGGACTGGCGGGCGAAGATCATCCGGTTGCGGTGGATCGCCGGGGGCGCTGCCGATCCGGGCAGGGACATCCCCATCGCCTCGGCGGCCGAGGCCATCGTGTTCGCGGTGTACATGCCGCCGCAGGCACCCTCACCGGGGCAGACGGCACGTTCGATGGCGTCGACGTCCTCGCGGGTGATCGTCCCGGCCCGGCACGCGCCGACGGCCTCGAAGGCGTCGATGAGCGTGACCTCCTTCTCCGTGCCGTCGGAGAGCTTCGCGGTGCCCGGCATGATCGAGCCGTTGTAGAGGAAGACGCTCGAGAGTCCGAGGCGGGCGGCGGCCATGAGCATGCCGGGGATCGACTTGTCGCAGCCGGCCATGAGGACGGAGCCGTCGAGGCGCTCGGCGCTCATCACGGTCTCGACCGAGTCGGTGATGACCTCGCGCGAGACGAGCGAGTAGTGCATGCCCTCATGGCCCATCGAGATGCCGTCGGAGACGGAGATCGTCCCGAACTCGAGCGGGTAGCCGCCCGCGGCGTGGACGCCTTCCTTCGCGGCCCCGGCGAAGCGCTGGAGGGAGAGGTTGCACGGGGTGATCTCGTTCCACGACGAGGCGACGGCGATCTGCGGCTTCGACCAGTCCTCGTCGCCCATGCCGACGGCGCGGAGCATGCCGCGCGAGGCGGTGCTCTCGAGCCCGTCCGTGACATCGCGGGAACGCGGTTTGATGTCCGGTGCTGAAGTGGGGGTATCAATGCTCATGGGGGCACTCTACGCTTCCGTCCGGCATACGTCGGCGCGGTTCTCGCATGGTGGAATCATTGTTTCGGGCCGCCCCGGACCCCATCCTCCCCCGCGCGCTCAGTCGAGATCGACGACGTTGAGCGGCTTCTCCCCGTCGTTGATCCGGCGCACCTGTTCGGCGAGGATCTTCACCACGCGCGGCTCGAACGCCGAGGTGTCGCCGCCGACGTGCGGGGTGATGAGCGTGTTCGGGGTCCCCCACAGCGGGTGGTTCTCGGGCAACGGCTCGGGATCCATGACGTCGAGGGCGGCGTGGAGGCGCCCGGTGTTCAGCTCCGCGACGAGGGCGTCGGTGTCGACGACCTTGCCCCGGGCGACGTTGACGATGAGCGCGTTGTCCGGCAGTGCCTTGAGGAACTCGGCATCGACGAGGTGGTGCGTCGAATCCGTCAGCGGCGTGATGAGGACGACGACGTCGGTGTGCGGGAGCAGCTCGGGTAGCTCGTCGACACCGTGGACGACCCCGTGGTCGTCTTCCCGGGCGGTCGTGCCCACCCGGGTGAGCTCGACCTCGAACGGGGCGAACCGGTCGGCGATCGCCCGCCCGATCTCACCGACTCCGACGACCATGACGCGCCGATCCTGGAGCGACCGGTAGCGCTGGTGATTCCACGTCCGCGACACCTGGTTGCGCACCGCATCGTCGATCCCGCGAAGGCTCGCCAGGGTCAGCGCGAGCGCGAGCTCGGCTGTGCCGCCCGTGTGGACACCCGAGGCCGTGGCCACCTCGATGCCCTGTTCGGGCAGGTGGGCGACGGGATCGTAGCCGGTCGTCTGCGTGATGACGAGCCGAAGATTGGGCAGCTCGCCGAGGAGGTCGATCGTTCCCGCCGAATCCATGTACGGCAGGACGACGACGTCGACATCGTCCTTGCTCAGCTTCGCCGACTTCTCCTTGTCGGAGTAGACGACCAGGTCGACGTTGGCCCGCTGGTGGGCGGGGATGCGCGCGATGACGCGGTTGCGGAGTTCGGAATCGGGGAACGCGATGGTCGTGATCGTCATACGGCCATTGTGACACGGGCCTCACGGCCGCAGGCAAGACCGCTTGCCGGTCGGATGCGGACGGGCACGCACCCGACGCGAACGCGCGGTCGGACAGTGCTGTCCGACCGCGCGATGACGCAGTGGGGGCCGCTCCTCAGTCGAGGCCGGCGGCGATCCGGGAGAACACCGTGCCGATGACCTCGAGCTCCTCGTCGCCGACCTGCGAGAGGACCACCTCGTCGATGGCCCGCCGATGCAGCCGGGCGGCGTCGAGGAACCGCCGGGCCCCCACCTCGGTGAGGCGGACATTGTGGGACCGACGATCATCGGCACACGTCGTCTTCTCGACGAGACCGGCGTCCTCGAGGACCTTGATCCGGTAGTTCAGCCGCGACGGGGAGAACACGAGCCCCTTGGCCAGCGCCCCCATCGTCAGCGTCCGATCCGGTGCCTCCCACAGGAGCAGGAGGGCGTTGTAGTCGCTGACCGTCAGCCCCGCCTGCTCCTTGAGGCGATCGTCGAGCTCCTGGCGGATGCGCTGGGACGTCTCGAAGTACGTCCGCCACGCCCACTGCGCGCGCTCTTCGCGGCCGCGCCCGAACCGGATGACCGGGGCGGCTGTCGTCTCACTCATCGTCAGCCCTCGAGCAGCTGCGCGAACGGGGTGATGCGGTTCGGGTCGAACTCGTCGTCGACGCCGCGCTTCTCCCCGCGTCCGATCGTGATCCGATGCGGGGCGAGGCTGTCAGGACCTTCGTTCCCGTCGACCTCCCCGTCCTCGCCGCCGGTCAGACCCCGGATCGACGCGGTCACCGCCACGAGTTCCTCCCCGGCCTGCCTGACCCGCGAGTTGAGTGCGCGTCCGCCCTCGGCGCTGCCCCAGTCGTCGGTGGCGGCGAACACCGTCGTCGGCACGACGATGCCCTTGAGGTAGGACAGCATCGGACGCATCGCCGTCTCACCGGCGAGCGAGTGCCGCGAGGTCCCGCCAGTCGAGGCGATGAGCACGGGCGTGCCCGCCAGTGCCTTCTCGTCGATGAGCTGCCAGAAGAGCGTGTGCAGCCCGACGGGGGCGACCTTGTAGACCGGGGTGACGGTGACGATGGCGTCCGCCTCGGCGACCTTGAGATAGGCCTCCTCGAGCTCCTCGGAGCGGAAGCCGGTGAGCGCCATGTCCGTGAGCGCGGTGCTGAGGCTGCGGACGTTGATGTGGTCCGTCTCGACCGTCAGGCCCGCGGCTCTGCCCGCCGAGGCGGCCGCATCGACGATCCGATCGCTGAGCTTCTGCGTCGTCGAGTCCTCACTCAGCGAGGTCGTGACTGCGAGGATCTTCATTCGGTCTGCGCTCCTGTCTCCGCTTCGGCCTTCTTCTCGGCGTCGGCCTTCGCGGCTTCCTGACGAGCCTGCTCGGCCTCGGCCGCACGGGCTTCGCGATCCTTGTACGCCTGCGATCCGGGTCCGCCGCCGGGGATCGGATCCCGGCCCTCCTTGTGCCGCAGCACGAGCGACTCGTGGGTCGGGGCGTCGGGCACGTCGGCGGGACGGTTCTTCGCGAACTCCTTGCGCAGGACCGGCACGACTTCCTCACCGAGGAGGTCGAGCTGTTCGAGCACGGTCTTGTGCGGCAGGCCCGCGTGGTCGATGAGGAACATCTGACGCTGGTAGTCGCCGGCCCAGTCGCGGAAGCTCAGGGTCCGTTCGATGACCTCCTGCGGGGATCCCACGGTCAGTGGCGTCTGCTTCGCGAAGTCCTCGAGGCTGGGGCCGTGGCCGTAGACCGGGGCGTTGTCGAAGTAGGGGCGGAACTCCTTGACGGCGTCCTGCGAGTTCTTCCGCATGAACACCTGCCCGCCGAGTCCGACGATCGCCTGGTCGGCACGACCGTGACCGTAGTACTCGTAGCGCTGACGGTAGAGCTGCACCATCCGCGCGGTGTGCGAGGTCGGCCAGAAGATGTTGTTGTGGAAGAAGCCGTCGCCGTAGTACGCGGCCTGTTCGGCGATCTCCGGGCTGCGGATCGAACCGTGCCACACGAACGGCGGAACGTCGTCGAGCGGCCACGGGGTGACGGTGAATCCGTTGAGCGGAGTGCGGAACTTGCCCTCCCAGTCGAGGTTCTTCTCCCGCCACAGACGGTAGAGGAGGTTGTAGTTCTCGACGGCCAGCGGGATGCCGGCGCGGATGTCCTTGCCGAACCACGGGTAGACGGGACCGGTGTTGCCGCGGCCCATGATGAGGTCGAGGCGACCGTCCGCGAGGTGCTGGGCGTACGAGTAGTCCTCGGCGATGCGGACGGGATCCGTCGTCGTGATGAGCGTCGTCGCGGTCGAGAGCTGGAGCTTCTCGGTCTGCGCGGCGATGTTGGCGAGCAGCACGGGCGGGTTCGCGGGAGCGACGAACGGCGGGTTGTGGTGCTGTCCCGTCGCGAAGACGTCGAGGCCGACCTCTTCGGCCTTCTTCGCCAGCTCGACCGTGTTCTTAATCCGCTGGTGCTCGGAGATGGTGGTGCCATCGGTCGGGTCAGTGGTGACGTCGCCGATGGTGAAGATACCGAATTCCATGACTGCTCCTCGTCTCTGTGACCGGCCGTTGGGGCCAGCCTACAGTGGTTGAAACTTCAGTTTTGAAGCAACTTGTTGAAATCTTAACAGTCAAGGTTCCGGATGTATTCCCGCGGTTCGGGCACCATGTGCGGCGTCGACCCGACCGTGGTCGTAGACGTGCGATTCTCTCTGATCATGGAGCAGTCAGTGCGAGGGCATCAGGACGAGGGTGTTGTCCGAACCTCGAAGGCGAAACCGTATCCGGCGAGCGCCCCGCTCAGGTCACCCGGTTGACCGGCCACTGTGATCTCAGCCATCAGGCCACGGGTCTCGTCCTGATGGACCGTCACACAGCTCAGCGTGACCTCGACCCGGCGTGCGGCCTCAGCGATGACAGACTCGATCTCCGCCATGATGAGCGCCGGCTTGAAGATCTTGCCGACCGCAGTCGTCGGCATCTGCTCGATGATGTGGACGGCTCTGGGTCGGGCTGCCCGTTCCGGCACCTTGGCGCGAGCGAATTCGAGCAGGTCCGACTCCGCGGCCTCGGCATCCTGAGACAGCTGCACGTAGACCACGGGAACCTCACCGGCATGGGTATCGGGACGTCCGATGGCCGCGGCCGCGGCGACGGCCGGATGAGCATGGAGGACCTCCTCGATGATCTGCGGATCGATGTTGTGTCCGCCGCGGATGATGAGGTCCTTGGCGCGCCCGGTGAGCCAGAAGCAGCCGTCCTCGTCCTGTCTCGCAAGATCCCCGGTGTTGAACCACTGTCGGCCGTCCGCGTCGAACCAGACGCCCTCATCGTGACGAGGATCGGCATAACCTGCGAACACGTTGGGACCGCTGAGGAGCAGGGCCCCCACCTCGTCGGTGCGAGCCCAACGGTCGAACCCGCCGTCGGTGCCGAGCACGGCTGCACGCATGTGCTGATAGGGCAGGCGCAGGCCGATCGACCCGATCCGCGCCGCGGCGGTCGGTGGGTTGACACTGGAGACGCATGCGCCTTCGGTCAGTCCGTAGGCTTCGAGGATGCGGATTCCGGTGGTCGACTCGAACCGGCGGAACACGTGTTCCGACAGAGGTGCGGCGCCGCAGAGTCCGTAGCGGATGGAGCTGATGTCACTCACTCCCACGGGGTGGTCGAGCAGGGAGGAGTAGATGGTCGGGACTCCGGAGAATGCGATCACCCGGTAGTGCTCGGCGATGTCCCAGAATGATGGCAGCACACCCTCGCCGCGGTAGCCCTGCGGTGTGCCGAGCACGACGTGTGCCCCCTGCGACCACGGGGCCAGCCCGGTCACGAGCTGGGCGTTGACGTGGAAGAGCGGCAGTCCGCAGAACACCGCATGGTGCGGCGCGAAGGCACCGGGCACGAAGGTCTGCATCGCCCAGCTGTCGAACACCTCGGAACCATGGGTGCGGCGGGCGATCTTCGGAAGCCCGGTCGTGCCTCCGGTGCAGAAGTACGACGAGATGTCATCTCTCCCCGGCAGGTCGAAGGTGAGGGCGTCGTCTCTCGCCCCGGCGATGGCGCAGCGGAAGTCCTCGACGGGAACCGATCCCGCCGAGCGGCGCTGCAGCACCTCGCGAGTGCGGAGGACCACCCGGGCAGTGGGGCCGAGATACGGCGCGACGCTGACGGTGAGGATGCTGCGCAGGCCGGGAACGTCACGAGCCGCTGCCGAGACCCGCTCCCAGATGTCGGACCCTGGGTTCGGGCCGAGCGTGATGAGATGTGAGGCCCCCGAAGCACGCAGCAGCCGGGCGATCTGGTCGGTCTCCAGCAGCGGGTTGATCGCGAACGCGATGCCCGCGGCTTCGGCTCCCCAGATGACGAAGTGGGTCTCCGGAAGGTTGGGCAGCGCGAAGGCGACGACGTCTTCACGGCCGACGCCTCGCGCGCGCAGGGCGTTGGCCGTCCGGGTGATCTCTGCGAACAGCTCCGCGTGGGTCCAGACCGTCGGTCGTGCGAAGTCGCGGGACCGGAGGAAGAAGGAGAGCGCGGGGGCACCCGGACTGATCGCCGCACCGGCGGCGAGCATCTCATAGGTGGTCGCGGGCAGACGGCGATCGCTCAGCGGCACGGCTTCGATCGCTGCGATATCCGTCATTCCGGTGATGCCGGTGGCGGCAGTGGAGCTCATCGTGGGTCCTTGTCTGTCGAATCGGATGCGAGGTGCGGTACGGACTGCAGAGTGAGGTAGGTCGGTCATCGGTCGACGCGCACGGTCGTCCGCTGCGTACCGGCGTCGATGGCGCCGTCCTCGGTGGCGATGGTCGCCTCGATGAGGTCGCCGTCCTGGAGGTAGCGCGGGTTCTTCGCCTGTGCGGAGAAGAATGCCTGCCACCTCCTCTTCGGTGGGAGCAGCGAGCCAAGGATCTCGACGATCTTGGCGGGCGCTTTGAGCGCCGTGCCTCCCGGTGTTCCGGTGAGGACGACGTCTCCCGGGTCCAACCGCTGGAACCGCGCCAGGGACTGCAGAGCCTGTGCAGGGGGGTAGATCATCTCCGCGGCGCTCGAGTCCTGTCTGGTCTCGCCGTTGACACTCAAGCTCAGGCGCAGGTCCCGGAAGCGCTGGGCGTCGCCCGGCTCGAAGAGCGTCAGGGCCGGCCCCAGCGGCGTGAAGGTCGGGTAGGACTTCGACTCGTAGAACTGGGTCTTGGGCAGCTGCACGTCACGCGCAGAGACGTCGTTCGCGGTGACGACACCGGCGATCCAGCGGTCCCAGTGGTCCGGATCGATCGTCGCCCCCACGGGGATCGGTCTCCCGACCACGAGTCCGATCTCGACCTCGTAGTCGAGGTATTCCACGTGCGCGGGTCGGCGAATATCGGCATCGGGCCCGGCAATGGACCCCGATGCCTTGCGGAAGAAGGTCAGTGGCACGGTAGCGGGATCCATGCCCGAGTCCCGCACGTGCGACGCGTAATTGGTCATCTGCGCCACGACGCGGCAAGGCGGGGTCACTGGCGAGAGCAGTCGGAGGTCCTCGCGATCGATCAGACCCCGGTCCGTCGCGCGCGCCTCGGCGATGGCGTGCGCGAGCTCGCTTCGCTGGTCGAGCAGCTCTCGGGTCGAGTCGTACGGCAAGCCGAGGCCGACCATCCGACCGCCTGAGACGGCGTCCGCCCACCAGCCCTCGGCGGTGCGGTAGATGTTCACGCTCATGACCTCGGCACCTTGAGGAGTCCGCGCAGCCTGCGGAGATCGAATTCGTTGTCCGAGCTCGAGAGCGAGATGATGGTGTCGCGCAGCATCTGCAGCGTGTCGCGCTGCACTCCGAGCCCGAGGAAGTCGGCGGTGGCACGCGGCCCCCACTGCGACAGCCCCGAGGCGGTCATCGCCGCCCACCCCGGATCCATAGAGCTGTCGAAGAGATCACCGTCGGCATAGTGCTCGACGAGGAAGCCGTCGGGATCACGCCAGTAATCGAAGATCTGACTTCCCTGGATGTGTCGACCGACTCCCCAGGAGCGTCCGTAGCCGCGATCGAGGAGGTACTCGCCTCCCGCCTCAACCGCGTCGAAGTCCGTGACCTCGTAGGCCGAGTGCACGTACCTGTTCGACGGTCCGAGCGTCATCGCCAATGTGTGGTGATCGGCGGCCTCGCCGCCGCGGTCACAGCGGATGAAGCTCATCACCGGCCCGCGGTGGCGCTGTCCGGGGTAGTAGAGGAAGTCGCTGACGATCATGCCGAGATTGTCGAGATACCACTGGAGGGCCCGCTGGTAGCGATTGCTCATCACGACGACGTGTCCCAAACGCAGGACCTGCGCGGGGGCGCGGGGTGGCCGCTGGGTCGCGTTGACGCGGTTGCGGGCGCGCCCGAAGTTGAAGTCGTGCACCTCGGCACTCGCCTCGGCGGCAAGGGGTGTCACGTCGGCGACGACACGCAGGGGCATGCCGCTCGGGTCCTTCATTCGCACCCCCAATCCGTCCAGTGGGGTGTCGAGGCGCTCGAGGGGGCGCCCGAGAGCGTCGCCGAGGCGCAGCACATCCGAACCGTCGGCCGCGGTGAAGGCCGGTCCGAGGAACTTCGTCCGCGGCCCGCGGCGCACGATGACGCAGGGCGGATCGGGTGCGGCTCCGCGGAGGTAGAGGGTGTCCCGGGTCCGGTAGGCGGTGGAGAACCCGAAAGCGTGTGCGAAGGTCTCGGCCCGGTCGAGGTCGGGTTTGGCGAACTCCAGCCACGCGAGTCCGCGGACCTTGATGAGCGGGTTGCGGCTTCGTCCGGGGTGCTCCCCGCGCTGCGCGCCCTCCTCGCTATGCAGGTCATTGTGGTCGGCGCCGTGCGCATTCCTCACTGACATGGTGATCTTCTTTCCGGGTCGCCGAGCCGGCAGCCCTGGTTCGGGTGCGCACCGGCGCACACTGAGGCGGATGCTGGTGGGTGGGTTCGGGAGATGACGTTGCGACGGCGGGGACCCGGTGAACCGGGGTGCTCAGCAGGCGTTCGGCCTCCGCAACCCACCGCCCGGGACCATCGGGAGTCGACGAGCGCGCGACACGAGCACCATGGGCTACGCGGGCGTACCTCCGCAGACGGCGGAAGAAGCCGGAGGGCGTGCGTGCCGCGACCGCGATGACCCCATCGGGCCTGACCAGGATGAACGGCCTGCCGGCCGCTCCGATCATGAGGCCGTATCCCGTCGTGGAGGCGTTGTCGAAGATCTGGGGCGAAGCGAGGCGGCCCCGCAGCCGCCCGGCGAATCGCGTGCGGACGAGCGCACTCCTCCGCAGACGTGGGGTCGCGGCCGACGAGGCGAGCTGGCCGACCCCGGGGAACCGGTGGGCCCTGGGCAGGATCGCTTCGCGCAGGAGGCGACCGAACGACGCAGTGTTCGTCATGGCCACCCCGATGAGCACAGCACGACGGATCATCGCTGTGGAATGGGGTCGGCGTTCGTCCTCGTAGGTGGCGAGGATTCGAGCCGACCCCGTGCGGAGAACCGAGGCGAGCTTCCAGGAGAGGTTCGCGGCATCGCGCAGGCCGGACCCGAGACCCTGTCCGATGAAGGGCGGCGTGAGATGGGCGGCGTCACCAGTGAGGAAGGTTCGACCCAGTCGCCACCGGTCTGCGACACGGGCATGGAACTCGTACTCCGCGCAGCGCACGATGCTGATCTCCTCGTCGCGAACGTCGGGAAGCCACGGGGCGATGAGCGCTCGGAGTTCGCGCACCGAGGAGAAGTCGGCCGATGTCTCACCGGGCCGGAGCCGGAACTCCCAGCGGTGCCGGTCGCCGGTGACGCGCATATACGTGCCCGGGCGGTCGCCGTCGAAGACCTGGTCGACCCCGTCCCACGTGTCGACCGCACCCGAGATGTCGACGTCGACGACGAGCCACCTCTGCCTGAAACCTCGATCGATCATCGCGGCACCGATGACCTCGCGGACCCGACTGGCCGCCCCGTCCGCACCGACCAGGTAGGCGCCCTGGTGGCTTTCCCGCGCCCCGGTGGCCCGATTCCTCACTTCGACGCGGACCCAGTCCTCAGTTTCACTGGCGCCGAGGAATTCGATCCCCTCAGCCAGCACGATGTTCGGCATCCGGTCGACGCGGTCGCGGAGGAGTCGCTCGAGTTCGGGTTGGTCGAACATGTTCGCCTCCGGGATCCCGGCGTCGTCGTCTACCGTCCGATCGAACTGAGCGAACACGTTGAGAGCGCGGTCGACGAGGCGCAGGCCTGACGCGGGGCGACTGATGCGACGAAAGGCCGATGCCACGCCCGCCGATTGGAGGATGCGGAACACCTCGGCGTCCAGATGCACCGCGCGAGGCAGCGGGTACGCCGCAGAATGGCGCTCGACGACGAGGATGCGATCGACGCCGAAGGCGCTCAGGAGAACAGCGGTGCACAGACCCACCGGCCCTGCACCGACGATGATGACGTCGGTGACGCTGTCGGGACGCGAACCCCCTGGAGATGTCGACACTCTGCCTCCTTGCTGAGCAACGGAGGCGATCCCGCCCTCGTTGAATTGACACTATTGTCATGTTTGACATTATTGTCAAGTTTTTTGATCGGGATCCCTTACGTCGATCTGGGAGGATAGTGGCCAGCAGCGACCGAGCCGGGGTCGGAACATCCGAGAAGCGAACGAGGTGGAGCGTGGGCCGGACACGACGGGACACTCAGCGGGAGCGCACCCGCGCAGCGCTCGTGTCGGCGGCCCAGCGCATGTTGGCGGATGGGCGAACCGCAGCGAGCGTGCAGGAAGTGACCAGAATGGCCGATGTCGGGCACGGGTCGTTCTACAACCACTTCGCCACGAAGGACGCGCTCTTCACAGCGGCGATCGAGGAGGCGCTCGAGGACTGGGCTCGGCTGCGTGACGCCGCGGTCGGCGGAATCGACGACCCCGCCCTCGCGTTCGCCACGAGCTTCCGGATGACTGGACGACTCCAGCGACGCCATCCCGACCTCGTCCGCGTGCTTCTGAGCGCGGGGGCGTCGATCCTCGTCTCCGAGCGCGGGCTGCGAGCGGATGCGAAGGCGGACATCGCACGAGGAATCGACAGCGGGCAGTTCTCGATCCCGGACGCCGAATCGGGCCTGATGCTCACCGGAGGAATCCTGCTCGGTCTGCTCCAGATGCTCGATGCCAACCCTCGCAGCGACGCCGAGGCCGCGGCGGACGAGATGGCGCAACGGGCCCTCATGGCGCTGGGGGTCACAGAGGTCGAGGCATCTGAGATGGCGAGGTCGGCGCTGCCCCCGTTTCCCGACCTCGTCGTCAGCCACAACTGAGCGCCCACGGCCGGCGGTGAACGCAGGCGCACCCGCATCGGAGCGACCGACAGTCGGCCCGATCCGCCCTCAGCGCGCCAGCCCGGCCCTGGCGATCTCCTCGGCGGTCGCTCCCGACGCCGACAGGAGCAGCGCGGCGATCTCGTCGACGAAGGCGTCGACCGACGCCTCGGATGCCTGGTCGCTGCGCAACCACGCGCGCACATGCCAGACGGTCCCGGCCGCGAGGAACTCCGCCCGTTGCTGTGCGGTGTAGGCCCCCGGTCGACGGCGGATGACGGGCCCGATCGGCGAGACGTTGAGGAGATGGTCGCCGAGGAAGGTGACGAAGTCATTGGAGATCGCCGTCTCTGCGAGGTCGAGCGCGCCGAGGTAGAAACGCGAGTGCCGCACGAGATCGGTGAGGATCCCGTGGAAGACTCCGCGGACGTAGTCCAGCCAGCTCTCCCCCAGGGCCGCCTCGGGAATGGCGTCGAAAGCACCGGCGAGACCGCTGCGCACCGCCTCCCGCACGAGCGCGGGGATGTCATCGAAGTTCTTGTAGAACGTCGGTCTGCTCACCCCGGCGAGGGCGACGACTTCGCTGATCGTGATCTCATTCGTGCCGTCGCCCTGCTCCAAGAGCGCCGACACCGCCTCGACGAGCGCGGTCCGTGACCGTGTTGTCCGTGCGGGCCTTTGAGCCATGCCACCTCCTGCTTCCCATATTAACAGCTGTAAATGTTTAATGGTCGGATTCCGACTGGAGTTCGCATCCAGCCAACCCCCACTCGATACCGCTGGAGCTGAGTGTTTGCCGAGGATCCTCGTCGCGACTTGCCTCCTTAATTTTACATTTGTAAAGTTTGGAGTGTCGGACAGTCCGACAGCTGAGAAAGGAGAGGACCATGTCCACCACTGAACTCGAAACGCAGTACCGCAGTCTTCCCGAACGCATCCGCACCCGCGTCGAGGAGCAGCTGAGCGACGCCGCGATCGCCTTGAAGCTCAAAGTCGGCCTCATGCTGGCCGACCGCGAGGAGATCGCCGCGCATGCGGTCACACCGGCCGGACGCATCGGGCTGAAGAGCGGCCAAGTCTCCGAGCTGACGGCGATCATGCCGCTCAAGCCCGGTGGGGCGGAACGCCTGCGGAAGTTCTTCAGTCTCCTCGACGGCAACCTCGCAGGAGCCGGACAGGTCGGCACCCTCCACAACATGCGTTTCGTCTTCCTCGACGACGACACCAAGCTCCTGTTCGCCACGGCCTACGACGGCGAGTGGGACCCCTACATCGACGACTTCGCCACGAAGATCCCTGAGATGATGGACTACCTCTTCGGCAACGTCGAAGGTTGGCCCGGCATCAAGTCGTCTGAAGTCAAGGACTTCATCGTCGGGTACCAGATCGGCGCGGCAGGCTGGTTCGTGGCGCACCCCACGCTCACTGTCGCCGAAGGCACCCGGCTGCTCGAGCAGGACGACAATGTCCGCGGCTTCGTCGAGACGCTCAACTGAGGGACTGGGCCATGGCTGCACTGCGCAAGGGTGGTCCGGGTATCCCACCCCCACCCAAGGG